>NZ_JBTLMO010000018.1:0-163919 GCF_054462255.1 Streptomyces sp. SD15
AAGATCAGCAGGCATCCAACAGATCCTGCCGACACAACACCCAACTGCCAAGCCCCACAACACATTTCATTCTGAAACGATCAGTTAGGCTCCCGACCATGACCTCCCGTGTACTCGTCAACACCCGCACCACCGACTACCGGCACGACTCCATCCCGGACGCCGTGGCCGCCGTACGCTCCCTGGGGGACGAACACGGGTTCGATGTCGTCGCCACGGAGGACCCCGGGGCGCTGGAAGCGCCTCTCGACGCGTATGCCGCGGTCGTCTTCCTCTCCACCAGCGGGGAGGTGCTGACCCCGCGGGGGCGTTCGCGGCTCGCGGCCTACGTCGAGGCCGGCGGCGGGTTCGTCGGAGTGCACGCGGCGGCCTGCACCGAGTACGACTGGCCGTACTACGGCGAACTGCTCGGCGCGCGCTTCGACCGGCATCCGGACTTCCAGCCGGGCAAGGTGGTGGTGGAGGATCACGGCCATCCGGCGACCCGACACCTGCCGACCGTCTGGGAGTTCACCGACGAGTGGTACGACTTCCGGGCCAACCCGCGCGGTTCGGTGCGCGTGCTCGCCACCGCCGACGAATCCTCGTACGAGGGAGGGCGGATGGGCGACGACCACCCGCTGGTGTGGTGCCGGGAGCAGGGTGCGGGCCGGGTCTTCTACACCGCGCTCGGGCATGCCTCTCAGGCGTACGAGGATCCGGCCTTCCGCGCGCATCTGGTGGGTGGCATCACCTGGGCGGGCGCTTTCTAGGGCCTGTCCGGCGGATCAGGTCGGAGGGAAGCGGCGGCGTCTTGTCAGCGCACCAGACCCCGCGTCTGCGGCATGATCCGCCGGACAGGCCCTAGGGGACCGGGCCCGTGCTCGACCGTTCCACCAGCCGTGTCGACAGTTCCGTACGCGTGCCCTCCGGCTGGTCGCCCGCCATCATCCGCACCAGCAGGCGCAGCGCCGTCGCGGCCATCTCGGAGAGCGGCGGGCGCACCGTGGTGAGCGCCGGGGTGGCCCAGCGGGACTCGGGAAGGTCGTCGAAGCCGACCACGCTGAAATCGTCCGGCACGCTCAACTTGCGTTCGGCCAGGGCCTGGTAGGCGCCGAGGGCCATCTTGTCGGAGCAGACGAACACGGCGGTGGGCGGTTCGGGGAGGTCGAGGAGTTCCAGCATGCGGCGGTGGGCGCCGGTCTCGTTGAAGCTGCCGTAGCGGATGTACTCGGGGCGGTGCCGCAGCCCGGCCGAGGCCAGGGCCGAGCGGTAGCCGGCGACCCGGGCGCTGCTGCACATCTTGCGGCGGTAACCCCCGATGACGGCTATGCGCTCATGGCCGAGGGCGAGGAGATGTTCCGTCGCCATCACTCCGCTCTGCCAGTTCGCCGCACCCACCGAGACGACGCCCGGCGGCGGCTCGAGCACCGGGTCGATCATCACGAACGGGATGCGGTGCTGGTCGAGCCAGGCGTACTGGGACGGGGTCAGTTCGGCCAGGTTGAACACCACCCCTGACGATCCACGGGTGGTGAGCTTGTCCAGCCAGTCCCGCTCCGGGCGACCATCCCTGGTCCGGGTCAGGCCCGCCGAGACCACCACCTCCAGGCCCGCGTCGTGCGCCGCGCCCTCCACGCCGTGCAGCACCGCGCCGGACCAGGAGCTCTCCAGCGAATGCACCACGAGGTCGACCAGCCCCGGCGGCTTTGTCGCCTCGAAGCGGGGTCTGCGTACATAGCCGAGCCGGTCCAGCGCCTCGGTGACCCTTCTGCGGGTCTCGGGCGCCACGTCCTCCCGGCCGTTGACCACCTTCGATGCCGTCGGCACGGAGACCCCCGCCTCGCGGGCGACGACCGCCAGCGTCGGACCGGTCACGCTTCCCGTACGGACCATGAGAGCCCGCCTCCCCGGCCCGCCCGAGGGCCATCGAAAGTTTCGAATAGCGCTGCTCAGGCGACCGGAACATTGACCGCTCAGCAACCGGTTCCTACATTAAGGCCGCCTCAACACGACGTGAAGAAGTCGGCATTCACGGAATTCCCCGCACGTCGATGCATGCCGAAACTTTCGAAATGCCGAACACGCGGACCGCATTGCCGAAGGAACGAGTCGCTTCGCCGAACACGGATACAGAGCGGTGAGGGCATGAAGTGCGAAGCCGGCCAGGGGATTCGGGTGGCGGCCGTCGCCGCGGTCATCGCGCTCACGGCGGACGGGCGATCACACCGCGAACATGTCCGTGTGGAAAGTCAGCGGTGGATATCCGCCCTTCACACCGGAAATGGCGAACGCCCTGAAGACCGGCAAGGCAGCAACCGCTGTCTGTCCCGCCGGGAAGCTCGACCGCACCAAGGAGACCTCCGGGCCCACCAACTCCGGCAAGGGTCCCGTGGCCGCGGCCCCGCAGGGCGGCAACTGCGGCGGCTCCTACCTCCTGGTGCCCAAGCAGACCAAGCACCCGAAGGAATCAGCAGCGTTGGGGTCGGTCATCTGAGGGCCGTCACACGGAGACACCAGGTGACTGAGGGGGCGCCGTCGGCACGGGGACGCGGGGGACCGCGGCGTTGGGATCGAAGCCGGCGAAGGCCAGCCCGATGACGAAGCCCGCCACCTCCTCGAGCTGATGGACGCGATCCAGCGACCCCAGAACGGCAGGCGTCCCGCCGACATCGCGCACCAGTCGGCCGACGATGTCCAGCGCCGTCGGATCGTTGCCGCACATGGCCACCGTCACCGGTGTCTCGCCACCGCCGGGAGTTCCTGTCCACTGGTCCGCGGGAAAGAGGTGGAAGGCCTTGACGACGTGCGCTCCTGGAGCAAGTCCGGCGATCCGCTTCGCCATTGACTCGCCCGGTGCGGTGAGCAGCGCGCCGACGCCATGCGCGACGGCGTTCGTGGGGTCGATCAGGGGAGTCCCCGCCAGCGAGCCGTCCGGCCCGCCTGCGGTTCGCAGCATCTCCTCGACGCCGTCCCACGACACGGCGAGCAGCACCGCATCGCGGCCCGTGACCGCCTCGCGGGGCCCGGCGGCGCGCACCCTCCGACCCAGCCGGTCGGCAAGCTCCTGCGCCCTGGCCTGCGATCGCCCGCCGACCACCACCTCATGTCCCGCACGGGCCCAGCCCTCAGCCAGCGCCGTCGCCAGTGTGCCCGTGCCCAGGATTCCGATGCGCATGGTCGCTTCCTCTCATGAAGTGATCGCGGGGTGGCCACGGTAAAGAAGTCGATACGCACCGACCGGTGCGTATCCAGTGCGCGATGATGGTCGGCGAGATGAGTGATCACGAAGCCCACTGCTACGAACTGGTCGCCGACTGCCGCCTGCGTGCGGCCACCGATCTCCTCGCTCACACCTGGGACCCCGTCGTCCTGGCCGCCCTTCGCCCTGGAGCGCGTCGGCGCCGAGAGCTGCGCGCCTCGATCGGAGGCATCAGCGACAAGGCTCTGACCGAGGCGTTGCACCGCTTGCTCGCCAGTGGCCTGATCAGTCGCCACGCGTACGCCGAGGCCCCGCCTCGGGTCGAGTACGACCTGACCAGCTTGGGCCGGAGCCTGGTCGACGGCCCGCTGACGGCGCTCGGGCGCTGGACGCTCGAGCACGGCGACGAGCTTCTCCTCGCCCAGGAAGAGCGGCACGGGCGCGACCGTCGCGCGGATGACCACGATGACTGACCGACGCTCCCTCGCGCACGCCGGTTCATGAAAGCCGGCCCGGGCCGGCGGAGCGCGCCGTTCGTAGGGCCGCCGGTCGTCCCGCCGCCCGGCTCGCAGGACGAACTGGCGTCCATCCGGAACATGGTGGCGCGGCTGGGGCCTGCCTACCCCGCGGTCGACGCGGTTACCGTCGAGGCGACGGTGAGGACCGCGTACGCCTCGTTCCACGAGGCCAGGGTCAGAGCCTACGTCCCCATCGTGGTCGAACGCCGGTCCCGGAGGGTGCTCAGTGCAGCCTGCCGCACCGCTCCCGGTCAGGCCATCGACGCCAGGGCGGCTGCGCAGCCGGCCCAGAGGCGGACCTGCCTGCGGAAACGGCCAGTGCCCAGAGGCCGAGCGAGACCAGCACGACCCACAGCAGCCCGGCAGCCGCGTACAGAAGCAGGACACCGAGCGGCGCGGCGACCACCAGCAGCGTGGCCAGCACCCTGATCCAGCCGGTGTGGGTGAGTATCCACCACACGCCGGCCGCCGTGAGCGCCAGCCCTGCCCACCCCACCCCCATGAGCACGAGGCTTGCGAGCCCGGCGAAGACCACCAGCACCAGAAGCGCCGCTGCGCCCGCCGCCAAGGCCAGACGCGCGGTCCAGCGCCTGCTCATGGGGCAACCTCCCGCCGCTCCACCGGCTGCCGGACAGAATCTCGACCACTGCGTACCTGGTAGGCCGACTGTCCGTGGACGTGGACGACCGCAGGCATCCACTTCAGGGTACGAGCGATCACCCTGCGCGGCATGTCCACCGTGAACGACTGATCGGCCCAGGGGCTGCAATGCGGTCAACTCATAGGTGACCTCGGGGGCAATGGCCCGGATGGCAGTACCAGCCGGGCCTTGGGACCACTGTCCCGGAGGAGAGCCATGAGCCACGATCCGCCAGTTTCTCCGTCGGAAGGGCCGACATCGCGCAAGGAGGACGGCCGGGTTGACCGGCCTGGCGGCACGGACGCGGCCGGGGGCGAGGGCGACGCATCGCGGGAGGCGGGGGACGAGCGCGGCGATGACGTCCGCGGAATGGCCGCCGCGGTGATCTGATGGTCTGATGGTGAAGACGAGCGACCCGGTGGTCACTACCCCGTACGGAGCGGTGCGCGGCAGGTACGAGAGCGGGATCGCCGTCTTCCGCGGCGTCCCGTACGCGGCCCCGCCGTTCGGCCTCCGTCGCTTCCGGCCGCCGGAGCCTCCCGAGCCCTGGGACGGTGTGCGTGACGTGGGCGCCTTCGGGTCTACGCCGCCCAAACCGCCGTACCCCGGGGCGTTCGCGCGGCTGCTCGCCGACCCCGTCGTACCCGGCGACGACTGCCTGAACCTGAACGTGTGGACGCCGGAGCCCGGACCCGGTGCCCGGTTGCCCGTCATGGTGTGGATCCATGGCGGGGCGCTGACGCGCGGTTCGTCGGCCGTGCCCGTGTACGACGGGCACGGCTTCGCCCGCGACGGCGTGGTCCTCGTCTCGATCAACTACCGCCTGGGCGTGGAGGGTTACGGCCTGTTCCCCGACGCGCCGCCCAATCCGGGACTGCGCGACCAGCTCGCCGCCCTGGAGTGGGTGCGCGAGTCGATCGCGGAGTTCGGCGGGGATCCGGATCGGGTGACCGTCTTCGGCGAGTCGGCCGGGGCCATCAGCATCGGGGCGCTGCTGGCCTCCCCGCGTGCCGAAGGACTGTTCCGCCGGGCCGTGCTGCAGAGCGGGCCGCCCGAGGCGAGCGACCGCGACAAGGTCCGCCGGATGGTCCGCAGGATGGCCACCCGGCTGAAGGTCCCGGCGACGGCGGAGGCGTTCGCCGCCGTCGACCGCTCCCTGCTGCTGCGCACCCAGGCCGACGTGGGCAGACGGAGCAGCCCCCTGCTGGGCGGGCCCGCCTTCGGGATCGTCGTCGACGGCGATCTGGTCCCGCGCGACCCCCTGGAAGCCCTCGTCGAGGGTGCCGCGCCCGGCGTCGACCTGCTGCTGGGCTGGACGAGCGAGGAGTACCGGCTGTGGCTGGTGCCCGGCGGACTGATGGAGCGCGTCGACCGGCTCGGCCCGGTCGCCCTGGCCGGCGCGATGGCCCGCTGCCACTGCGGCCACGCGGTGCCCCGTGGCTACCGCGCCATCCGCCCCGACGCGGGCACCGCCGATCTCGTAGGCCAACTGGTCACCGACCATCTCCTCCGCGTCCCGCTGCACCGCCTCGCCGATGCCCGACCGCCCCAATCACCCTCGTACGTCTACGAGTTCGCCTGGCCCTCGAACCTGCCAGGCCTCGGCGCCTGCCACGCCCTGGAGCTCGGCTTCGTCTTCGACACCGTCGGGGCGCCGGCCTCGGCGCGGCTCGCGGGTCCGGGTGGCCCGCAGGAGCTCGCCGACGCGATGCACGCGGCGTGGGTGCGGTTCGCCGCAGAGGGAGACCCGGGCTGGCAGGCCTGGGACGCCTCGCACCCGGTGCGGATCTTCGGCGCGGGCGAACCCCACACCGTGCACGGGCCGCGTGATCGTGAACTCGCGCTGTGGAACGCGGAGTTGAGGAGACAGGTCAGCTCTGCGGAATCCACACCCGCATCGCGCCCTCCCGCCGGTTCGCCCACGCGTAGTACGGCACCGCTGTCAGCCGTACATCGCTTCCGTCGCTCCGGCGGAGTCCGTCGGCCGTGATGACGCCGACCCCGCCGAGCAGCTCCCGTTCACGTGTGAACGTCAGGGCGGAGCCGTGCGGCAGGGTGACGTCGTCGAGGCGGACGCCGGGCTGCTGATCGACGGCTTCCAGGCAGTGCACGAGCGGCCCGCGCTCGATGGCGACACAGCCACGCACCGCGTCGACACGCGGGTCGGGGCGGGTCAGCCGGGGGATCAGGTCGAGGTCGAGCGTGAACGAGTCGCCCCGGGACCAGCGGCGGCGCACCCGCAGCCAGCCGACGCCCGTCTCGGCGGGCGGCTCGCAGCCGGGGGCCGTGGTCGTGAACTCCGGGCACCAGGACGGGATGCGCAGCGACAGCGACCAGTCACGGTCGGCCGGGGCCGCCTCGACGGTGACGGTGATCCGGCCGTCCCACGGGTAGGCGGTCTCCACCCGGACCGCGCCCTCCCCGGCGGCATACACGCCCGACGCGTACTGGTGCAGCTGCAGGCCCTCCGCGTCGCCGCTCGCCACATAGTGGGGGAGTGAGGCGAGCAGCCGCATGACATTGGGCGGGCAGCAGGCGCAGCGGAACCACGGGGTACGGCGGGCCGTCTGGTCACCGGGACCGGCGTCGTACTCCTCGCGGACCTGGAGCGGGTTGACGTACAGCCAGCTGTCGCCGTCGAGGCCGACACCGGAGAGGAAGCCGTTGAACAGCGTCCGCTCGACCAGGTCGGAGTACTTCGCCTCGCCGGTGAGCAGCGCCATCCGCCAGGACCACTGGATGGAGGCGATGGCCGCGCAGGTCTCGGCGTAGGCGCGGTCCGGCGGCAGCTCGTACGCGTCGCCGAAGGCCTCCCCCTCGTGGCGCGCGCCGACTCCGCCGGTCAGGTAGGTCTTGGTCGCGACCATGGCGTCCCACAGGCGCTCCAGTGCCGCCCTCAGCTCGGGGTCACCGGTCTCCGCGGCCAGATCGGTGGCGCCCGCGAGCAGGTACAGCTGTCGTACGGCGTGCCCGGTGACCGTCGGCGCCTCCCGCACCGGGGCGTGGTCCTGCCAGTACGCCGGGCCGGGGTCGTGGCCGTGGCCGCGGCCGACGCCCGCGCTCAGCACCCCGTACCCGCGGCGCTCGACGAAGTACTCGGCGAGGTCGAGCAGACGGCGCTCGCCGGTCTCCCGGTACAGCTCCACCAGCGCCGTCTCTATCTCGGGATGCCCGCAGACGCCGTCGATCGCCTTGCCCCGGCCGAACGTCGCGTCGATGTGGTGCGCGAACCGCTCGGCCACGTCCAGGAGTTCACGCCGACCTGTCGCTCGGTGGTGGGCCACGGCGGCCTGGATGAGATGGCCCGCGCAGTACAACTCGTGGCCCCAGCCCAGCTCCTGCCAGCGCCGTTCGGGGTGGGCGACCTGGTAGTACGTCTGGAGGTAGCCGCTCTCGTCCTGCGCGGCGGCGAGCAGGTCCGACAACTCATCGATGTGAGCAGCGAGTTCGATGTTCTCCGGGCTGTCGGACAGTTGCCAGGATGCCGCCTCCAGCCACTTGTGCACATCCGAGTCCTGGAACTGGAAGTCCCCGGTGAACGTGCCCTTTCCTTCGGCGGCGGCCCGCAGATTGGCGAGGTTTCCTGCCTCCTCCAGCCGCGACGGGCCCTGCGGGATGCTGACGTCGGCGTTGGTGCGTCGCCGCGCCGCCCAGAAACCGTCGGTGATGCGGGCGGTCGTCGCCGGGCGGAGCCTGGTGTGCGAGCCGTCGGTGGGACGGATCGGACCGGATGTCATGGTCGTCGTCAACCCTTCAGTCCTGCGTGCAGTCCTGCCTTCGGTTTCGTTGGTCCTGCCGGTTGTGTCACCGAGTCGCGCACCACCACATGTGTGCCCAGGAGCAGGTGTTCGTTCGGGGCGTCGGGGGTGCGGCCGAGGGCGGTGCGGACGGCCAGGCGGCCCAGTTCCTCGTAGGGGACGTGGACCGTCGTCAGCGCCGGGTACAGATCGCGGGCGAAGGGGATGTCGTCGTAGCCCACGAGGGAGACGTCGGCCGGGACGCGCAGGCCCGCTTCGCGCAGGGCGGTCAGGGCGCCGGCGGCGACCATGTCGGTGGTGGCCATCACCGCGGTGAACTCCAGTCCCTGGTCCAGCGCCCGGCGCAGCAGGCGGTGGCCCGAGTCGCGGGTGAAGTCACCGGTCAGGCGCAGCGCCGGGTCGGGTTCGAGGCCGCGGGCGCGGTGCGCGGCGAGATAACCGCGCTCGCGGCCCAGCGCCGTGGTGTTGTCCGCCGCGCCCCCGAGGAACAGGACCCGCCGGTGGCCCTGGGCCAGGACGTGCGCGCACAGGGCGTAGGCGCCGCCCTCGTTGTCGTACTCGATGACCGTGACCGGTGTCCCGGGGTCCAGCGGTGGCCGCCCGCACAGGACGAGCCGCGATCCCGCCGACGTCAGCGAGTCGGCGATACGGGCCATCCGCGCGCGGTAGTCCGCGTTGTCCGTGGTGCCGCCGACCAGGATCACCGCGGCGGCCCGCTGGGCGCGCATCATCTCGATGAACTCCAGCTGGTGGTCGGCGTCGCCGTCGGTGCTGCACACCAGGCACAGATGACCGAGCCGGGCCGCCTCGCGCTCCACGCCGTGCGCCATGTGCGTGAACGACGGTCCGGTGATGTCGTCGAGGACGAACGCGAGCGTCGGTGTGCCGGCCCCCGCGATCGCCTTGGCGCGGGCGTCGGCCACATAGTCCAGCTCGCGGACCGCCCGCATCACCCGGGTGCGTGTCGCCGTGCTCACCGGGTAGTCGCCGCCCAGCACCCGCGACACCGTCGACGCGGACACCCCGGCGCGTGCCGCCACGTCCCGGATCGTGTGCCGGCTTCCGGCGTCCGTGGTGCTCTTTCTGGTCATGCCTGGCCCCCCTTCCTCATCCCCGCCCCTAGGAAGTCCTTGGGGAAACCGGTTCCCGGGCCCGGAGGCTAGCAGCGGGAGCGGCGCACGACGAGGGGCGGCGAATGCGAAACTTCCCCTCCTGCACAGGGTCCCTCTCGCCGCTCCGGGACGCCCCGCATCCGGCAGCGAGAGGGAAACCGGTTGTTACAGGGGAGGCGCCGCACATGCCCGACGCCTCCAGCGGGTGGGACGTCGGGTCTGACTCACGCGGAGGCGGCGGCCGCCTCTTCGGCCGACAGCTGGGGACGGGCGGTCGCTGTCCGCAGGAGGGACCGCGCGGTTGTCGGATCGGCCGGTCGCCGCGTGTGCCAGTCGGTGACCGCCTGATACGCGGCGGCCACCTCCAACAGCCGGTCCTCCTCGTACGGTTGGCCGCCGAGGATCGCCCCGACGGGCACCCCGGCCGCGTCGAAGCCGATGGGGAAGGCGATCTCGGGCAGTCCGAGGATGTCGAACGGCACAGGACCGGTCTGCAACAGGACGTCGCAGCGGTCCATGACGCCGTCCAGGACCTCGCGCAGCAGATGGTTCTTCGCCCGCTGGGCCGTGATCCACTCGTCGCCCGAGAGCATCAGTCCCTGGAGCCAACTCAGCAGCGAGACACCGAACTTGGTCGGGTCGGCGCGCAACCAGTGCCGGAACGGCTCGGTGCGCTCGGCGAGCCGGGCCGCGTTGAACGTGCCGGTCAGCAGCGACCAGTCGGCGGGGTAGGTGATGTCGACGAGCGTGACGCCCGGGATCGCGTCGAGCTGGAGATCGGGCACCTCCGGAAGCCCCAGCGTGCGCGGGTCGAGGGCGTCGGGACCGGCCATGACCTGGAGCATGAGGGCCGCGTCCATCGCGTCGCGGGCGAGCGGACCCGCGTGGTCACGTGTGAACGAGAGCGGGATGACTCCGTGGAGGGAGACCCGGCCCATGGTCGGCTTCAGGCCGGTCAGGTTCTGCTGGTTGGAGGGCAGCACGATGGAGCCGCCGGTCTGGGTGCCGATCGAGGACGCCGCCATGCGCGCGGCCACCGAGCAGGCGGGACCGGTCGAGGAGCCGCCCGGGTCGACGCTCGGATTCTCGGGCGTCCAGGCGTTGACCGTGGTCACGGTCCCGTCGGGCGTCGTGGCCCGGGTGGTGGCGAGCGGCCCCATCTGCCCCTTGCCCAGCACGATCCCGCCGGCCGCCTTCAGCCGGGCGACGGCGGTGGCGTCGTCGTCCGGGACGAAGTCCTCGAAGATGGCTGCTTGCCGGGGAGCGTGTACGAGGGCGGTTTAACTCGATCGTGTGATGATCGGCTTCCGGGCTTGCGGCGTCCTGGGCCGTCCGGGTTAACGTGATCGTGCGATCTGGGACGCCGGGTACGGTGCCAGCGTGCGGGGCCCCTGCTCCACCGGAGTGATGGTTCAGGGCCTCTCCGTCGCCTCTGGCCGTATCCATATGGCCAGGTCGCACAGGGAACTGGCCTCCCGGGCCCGGACCACGCACAGGATGCGTGTCGCCGCCCCGGGGTTGAGTACGCCGGGGACCAGTGCGCCCAAGACCGTTCGGGGCGTGCGGCTGAGCGGACTCACTCCCGCTCAGTCCAGAGGAACGGTAGATGAGGGGCGGGACGCTTGTTGCGCGGAGGCAGGACTGTCCGCGGGCGGGGTCCACCCGGATATCGCACCGGGGGTGGACGCCACGAACGACCGCAGCGAGGCGACTACTTGTCCCCGCGTGGGCACGCCGGTATCGGCGTCGAACACCTCCGGCAGCAGCGAGAGGTCGAAACCCGCCAACGCGAGGCGGGTCCTTACATAGGCGTCCAGTTGCTCGGCGGTGGGCTCGCTCAAGACGGCCTCCATGATCGGCAGACGGGTCATGGGGACTTCATCACCCGCCTGTGAAGTCCCCATTGAGCCCGTGCTTCACAGGAGTTACCGCACCGACGTCAGCGCCCCCGCGATCCCCGCGACCGCCCCGGGCCCCACCCGGCAGCACCCTCCGATCAGCCGGGCCCCGCCCCGCTGCCAGCCGGTCACCTGCTCGGCCGTGAACGTGGACCGCCCGTTCCAGGCCCGCGCCCGGGCGTCCCACACCTCGCCGCTGTTCGGATACACCACCACCGGCTTGCCAGTCACCCGCGCCGCGGTCTCGACCGCGCCGTCCACGTCCTCGGGGGCGCAGCAGTTCACGCCGACCGCGATGACCTCGTCCGCGTCGGCGGCCAGGGCGAAGGCCTCGTCCAGGGGCTGCCCGGCCCGGGTCCGGTCACCGGCCACGCTGTACGACAGCCACGCCGGGACGCCGAGTCCGCGTACCGCCCGTAGCAGCGCCTCGGCCTCGTCGGCGTCCGGCACCGTCTCCAGGGCCAGCACGTCGGGCGCGGCGGCGGCCAGTACCTCCAGGCGCGGGCGGTGGAACCGCTCCAGCTCGTCGACGCTCAGCCCGTACCGGCCCCGGTACTCCGAACCGTCCGCGAGCATCGCCCCGTACGGGCCGACCGACGCGGCCACCCACAGCGGACGGGTGACGCCCTTGGCGTGCGCGCGGCGGGCCGCCTCGCGCGCCAGCTCGACGCTGAGGCCGAGGAGCTCGGCCGCCCGTTCCCGTGGAATGCCGCGCTTGGTGAAGCCCTCGAAGGTGGCCTGGTAGCTGGACGTGATCGCCACGTCCGCGCCCGCCACGAAATAGGCGAGGTGCGCCTCGGTGATCGCCTCGGGCCGCTCGGCGAGCAGCCGCGCCGACCACAGCTCGTCGCTCAGATCGTGCCCGGCCGATTCGAGCTGGTTGGACATGCCGCCGTCCAGGACCACCGCGCCGGTGGCGAGGGCGTCGGCGAGGGTGCGGGAGAGGACGCTGCTCATGTCACGACGCTAGTCGATACGGGACACCGCACCGCTTTATGTCCACCAGATGAACAAATTGACCACGATGTGGGATGCGTGGATACGATCACACTCCTCCCGAGGGACGGCGCGAGAGCGGCGAGGAGACCGCTACGGACAAGGCCGACGAGATCTCGGGGTCCGCCACCTAGTAGTGCTTCGTTACCTATGGGGCGAGTCGGGTACGGGATGGCCGGTCACCCGGCATGTGGAGCATCTGCGGAGGCTGGGGGAGGCGCAGGGCGCGGGGCTCACCGCCGACACAGACGCGTCCACCCGTGCCGCAGGGCCTGGCAGCGACCACTTCTCGGATCACCCCTGGCTCTCCCGCCATTCCTCCGTGCGGCTCGGCTTTCCCGAGGCGCCGACCGGCCGGTGATGCCCCCCGTGCGCCACCGGCCGGCCGACGCGGTCCCTAGGGCCTGTCCGGCGGATCATGCCGGAGACGCGGGGTCTGGTACGCCGATCACCTGCGCTGACAAGGCGCCGTTGCTTCCCTCCGACCTGATCCGCCGGACAGGCCCTAGCCGTGCGCCGCGTGCCGCCCGCCCCGGCGCCGGGCGCGCGTGCGCCGCGTCGCCGGGACGAGGAGCCCGCCCAGCAGACCGAGCGCGAGTGCGTACGGCCACCACCCGAACCTGTCGTCGCCCGCCGCGCTCGTGGTGAGCGTGTCGTCGGCCGACGCGGCGCCGGAGGCCGCGGTGTCCGCGCGGATGGTCGCCGACGGGCTCGCGGTAGCGGCCGTGAGGACCACGTCGTTGCCGTCGCCGCCGCGGTAGCTGATGCGGTACGTCGTGTCGGCGAGCCGCACCTCGCCGCCCTCGCGGAGTCCGGTGAACGTGCCGGTGGTCTTCGCGCGGCCGGCGTGGTCGAGCACGGTGATCCGGGGGGCGGGGGAGGCGCTGCCGGACGTGGAGCCGGCCGTCGACACGTCGAGCTTCCCGGCCAGCTTCACCTTGCCCGCGACCCTCAACGGCTTGTCCCGCAGTACGAGTGCGCCCTTCGAGAGCTGCGTGTAGTCGCCGGCGATCCTGAGCGGGCCGGCGACATCGCCGTCGTTCGTCACCGAGCCCTGCACCGTGCCCTTACCCGTGAGCGTGGTCGCCACCTTCAGACCCGACTCACGGACGTCCAGGCGTGCGGCGGCGCTGGTGAGCCGGATCGCCTTGGAACGGGACAGCAGCGCTCCCGGGCCCAGCGCCAGCGTGCCCTTCGTGACGGTCGTCGGCCCGGTGTACGTCACCGCGTTGCCCGTGAGTGTCGTCGTCGCGGCGCCCGACTGCGTGAGCCCGCCGCTGCCGCTGATGCGGGACAGGGTGAGGGCCTTGCTCGTGTTGCGCACCACCAGAGTGCCGTTGTTGACGACCTTGTAGAGATCGCCCTTGGTGTAGAGCCCGCCGTCGCCGCGCGACTTGCCGCTGCCCAGCCGCAGCACCGCGCCCTTCTCGACGGTCGTCGAGCCGTTGTAGTACTGGACGGCGGCGAAGGTCACGTCGTTGCCCTTCGTCCCCTTGATGACGATGTCCCCGGCGCCGGGTGCGGACAGCGTGTCGTGGAACCGGCCGCCGCCGATAGGGGCGCCCAGTGTCACCGGGCCGTTGTAGTCGAAGGTGAGCAGCGAACGGGACCTGGCCGCCAGCAGGTTGATGTACACGGTCTCGGCGGTCCCCGGCATGAAGATCTTGTTCGTCGTCCCGTCGCCCCACTGGACGTCGGCGCCCTTGATGTTGGTGCCGCGCTTGTTGACGTTCTTCCGCGCGGGCGTCCAGTTCAGGGCGGGGTCGCTGAGTGAGGGGTCGGTGTCGCCGCCCTGGTCCGACCAGCTGTACTGGCCGGTGAGCACCACCTTGCTGCCCGGCCGCGACTGGACGTTGATGTCGCTGCCGTACTCCCGCTGGTAGAAGTCCATCCCCATGGTGACGGTCTGGCCGAGCGGGGTGTCCACGGTCCAGGTGCCCTGGTTCAGGATCTTGCGGACCTTCGGCAGCGAGGTCGCGAACTCCGGCCGTCCGGCGTTCGCCTGCGTGCCGTTGTCGATCACCCCGGAGAAGGCGTGAGTCCCCGACAGATCCCAGGTGCCCCAGAGGAACCGGGGCTGGCTGATCAGCCCGGAGCCGCTGATGGTGCCCAGGTTGTAAGCGCTCGTCAGGGAGAGCCGCAGCGTGCCGTCGACCCGGATGTTGTCCTGGTTGAGCCGGAACGCAGGGGTGTTGTACGGGAAGCTGCCGATCAGCCCGGCCGTACCGCCGCTGCCGTACTGGAGGGTGGCGCCCTTCTCCACGGTCACGGCGGGCGGGTCGGGGTCGGCCACGGTGACGTACGGGTGGTTGCCGCCCTGCGTCCTCACCGTCTGCCGCTGCCGCGCCTTGGGCAGCGTGAAGTCGCTGTCCCTGGTCAGGATCAGGGTCCCGGTACCGCGCACGGTGAGCGTTCCCTCACCGCGGAACACCCCGTTGTACGTGGTCGTCCCGGCCGGCACGGTCACCACCGAGTCACCGGTGAGCGTCACCTCCCGCCCCGCGAGCACGTCCGCGGTGATGTCACCGCCCGCGGCAGCCGCGGGCGGCGACGTGAGCATGAGGGCGACCGTCGTGAGGCAGGCGGCGGCCGAGGCTGTCTTGTAGATCTGGGTACGCACGTACGGGGAGACGGACAGGACGCCCCCGAATAACAAAAACGCCAAGGTGACCCACGTCACACCCAAGGCGAGGCCCGCCAAAGACGCCCCGAAGGGGCGCGGGGAACTGTGAGATGCGCGAGCAACCGCGGCTTGCGGGCCCGAAGGATCCGCAGCGCCTCGGCCGGCTCCGCGGCGCGTGGGGTGTCCGCGGCCCAGGTCGCTGTGACAACCGCGGTACGAGCGCCCGCGGCAGCGTGACGGGCGAGCACTCCACGCGCCGACAGGGACTCGTCGTCCGGGTGGGCGAAAACTGCGAGCAGGCTCGGAGCGGCCATGGACGGTCACCTTCCGGAGGGGGAGGTTCGGATCATTGGCCGCTCCGCCCGTCAGGCGTCGAAGCGGCGGCGGGATGCCTCGATGTCACCGAGGTACCGGTGGGTCCAGTCGCACAGTCCGTCGATCGTCACCCGCAGGGCCTGGCCCGGCTCGGTGAGGGTGTACTCGACCCGCGGTGGCACGGTGGGGTGCACGGTTCGCTCGACCAGGCCGTAGCGCTCCAGCATGCGCAAGTTCTGGGTGAGCATTTTGTGGCTGATTCCCTCGACCTCGTTCCGCAGCTCGCTGAAGCGCAGGGTGCGTTCGCCCAGAGCCTCGATGATCAGGAGCGCCCACTTGTTGGCAACGTCAGAGAAGATTTCCCGCGCCAGGGAATCCGCTCGCCTCAGGTCCGCTTCGTCGGGCGAGCCGCTGTACTGCTTGGTCACCATGAGGTTCCCCAGTCACCCAAAAGTGCGTTCTTCCATGTCAGCGCACACTCTCCTACGGTTTCTGAGTAACCACAAGAGAGTGAGGGTCCCGGTACGAAGGGGCTCTCGCAACGAGGAGGCGGGCAGTATGGCCATCACCCTGGTGAACCCGAGCGGATTGCCGGTCATCGATGTCTACCGGCAGGTGTCGATCGCGACCGGGTCGAAGCTGGTCTTCATCGCCGGACAGGTCGCCTGGGACGCAGAGGGGGTCACGGTCGGCGAAGGCGACCTCGCCGCTCAGGTCGAGCAGTGCTACCTCAACATCGGCACCGCCCTCGCCGAGGTCGGTGGCTCCTTCGACGACGTGGCGAAACTGACCGTCTACGTCGTCGACTGGACCCCCGACAAGATGCCCCTGCTCCTGGAGGGGATCACCCGTGCGGCCGCGAAACTGGGGGTCACCCCGGTACCGCCGGGCACGCTGATCGGCGTTGCGACACTCGACGTACCCGACCATCTGGTCGAGGTCGAAGCCACCGCGGTCCTCGACTGAACAGACGTCCGCCCGGCCCCGCCACGGAGTCGAGGGCGGCGGATCAGCCGCCCCGCACATGGCTCAGTAGTTCCTGAACGTGCCGTGTCGCGGGGTGGTCGGGCCCGAGGTGACTTTCGCCGGCGGTCAGGGCCCGCGCGAACAGCTCCGCGCTCCGCTCCCGGTTCCGCGCCCGGTGGTGGGCGTAGGCGAGATTGCTGAGGGAGAGCAGGGTGTCGGGGTCGTCGGGTCCGAGGTCGCGTTCACGCTCGGCCACCTGCCGTTCGAAGAAGGCCACCAGGCCGTCCCCGTCCCCAGGGGATCCATCCGCGGGCCGCGTGCCGTCCACGCGCAACAGCGCGATCCCCTCCAGGGACCGGTCCTCCGCGGCTTGCTGCAACTCCCGCCGAAGCGCCCGCATGGTCCCGGCGCATTCCGCGCACGACTGTCCGGTCATGGCATCGGCCCCTCGTCTGCCACCTGCTCACAGGGTAGGTACGTCACCCGTGGGGAAGGGCGTCCCGGAACAGGCCACACCGCCGATGGTCCGGAAGCGGATCGCACACGGGCACTCGGACCGTGGACCCGTCCCGTGAGAACCATGGACCGGTCCCGTCAGACCCGTTGACCCCACCATGGCAACCGCTTACCTTTTCGGCGGCCGCACGTTCGTAATCACAGATTTCGTTCGATATTCCGGGCAGGTGGACGGATGGACGGACGGGCGGTCACCGCATGAGTCGCCCGCCCCCTCAAGGAGTGTGTGTGAAATGAGACGTGTGTACGCGGTCCTCGTCGCCGTCTGTCTCGCGGTAGCCGGGGCCCTCGCGACCGCCGGAACAGCCGCAGCGGCACCCCAGACCATCACCAACGGCACCCAGTTCACGGACACTTCGGGCAACGCCCTGCACGCCCACGGCGGCGGAGTCATCAAAGTCGGCAGCTACTACTACTGGTTCGGCGAGAACCGCAACGCCGACAACACCTTCAGATACGTGGACGCCTACCGCTCCACCGACCTGAAGAACTGGGAGTTCCGCAACCACGTGCTGACCGAGGCCAGCGACCCGGAGCTGGCCACCGCCAACATCGAGCGGCCGAAGGTCATGTACAACGCGTCCACCGGCAAGTTCGTGATGTGGATGCACAAGGAGAACGGCACGGACTACAGCGAGGCGCGGGCCGCCGTCGCCGTCTCGGACACCGTCGACGGGAACTACACCTGGCAGGGGAGCTTCCGCCCGCTGGGCACCCACATGTCCCGCGACATCACGGTGTTCGTGGACACCGACGGCACCGGCTACATGATCTCCGCCGCCCGCGAGAACTACGACCTCCAGATCTACCGGCTCACCGCCGACTACACCGGCATCGCCGCCCTGGTCGCCGACCCCTGGCACGGCGGCCACCGCGAGGCCCCGGCCCTCTTCAAGCGCAACGGCGTCTATTTCATGCTGACTTCGGGCGCCACGGGCTGGAACCCCAACCAGCAGCAGTACGCGACGGCCACGAGCATCACCGGCCCGTGGACCGCCATGACGAACATCGGCGACTCGACAACATTCGGTTCGCAGACCGCGTACGTCCTTCCCGTGCAGGGCACTTCGGGCACCTCGTACCTCTACATGGGCGACCGCTGGGGCAACGCCTTCGGCGGCACCGTCAACGACTCCCGTTACGTATGGCTGCCGTTGACCTTCCCGACGTCCACCACGATGTCCATGTCCTGGTCGCCCGAGGTCACCGTCGACACCACCGCCGGGACGGTCAGCGGGACGAGCGCCACGTACGAGACGCTGATCGCCCGGCACTCCACCAAGTGCGCCGACGTGACCAGCCAGTCGCTGTGGCAGGGCGCCCAGATCAAGCAATACGACTGCAACGGCGGCAACAACCAGAAGTTCTGGTTCAAGTCCCTCGGCAGTGGCTACCACCAGCTGATGGGCCGGGGCAGCTCCCTGTGCCTCACCGAGGGCGCCACCAGCGTCACCCAGGAAAACTGCACCGGCGCCACCACCCAGCAGTGGACGGTCACCACCTCGGGCGGCTACACCACCCTCAAGTCCCGCGCCAGCGGCGAATGCCTGGACGTGAACGGCGCGTCCACCGCCAACTCCGCCGCACTCATCACGTACACGTGCAACGGAGGCACCAACCAGCAATGGACGCGCGGAACATGAGAGAACGTCAGGTGAGCAGGTCGATCGCGTCGATCGCCGTGCCCGCACTGAGGTAGGAGGTCGTCCCCGACCCGCTCACCACGTTGATCTTCAGCACGTTGTACTGGCTGGTGTCCGTGAGCCACGCACTCGCCGGAACGCTGTGGGTGAACGTGTAGTTGTTGCCCCGGTAGGACCCGTTGGTCAGCGACCGGGTGCTCGGCTGGGTGGGTGGGGAGGGGATGGCCGAGGTCCAGGCGTCGTTGACGACGACCTGCGGCCTACCGTTGGCGTAGGCCGTCGTCACGCCGATGCGCAGGGTGTGCGCGGCGGCGGCCTGGGCGGCGGTCAGCCGGAAGTACACGAGCAGACCGCTGTTGACGTCCTTCCAGAGGTAGCAGGGGAAGGCCGACGTCTCGCTGCCGCTGCCGATGACCACGTTGCCGGTCCAGGCCGCGGCCCGGACGTCCGACGGGTGCGCGTACGTCATCAGGTCGGCGTTCTTGAAGCCGCTCGGGGAGCCGGTCCAGTCGTTGATCCGCCAGATCGCGCTCGCGTTGCTCGGATCGTTCGAGGACGGGATCGCGATCGAGTTGAGGGTGGTCGTGCCGCCCGCGGTGACCGTCACCGAGGTGGTGTGGACGGCCAGTTCGCTCTTGAAGACGGTGAGCGTGTACGTCCCCGGAAGGACGCCCCCGATCGAGAAGTAGCCGTCGGAGGCCCGCGCCGAACCCCAGTACTGCGCCGCCGAGTTGGCGAGCCCGACGGTGTACGGGTGCGCCGTGTTCCGCCCGGTGATGCCGACGCCGGCGACCCGGCCCCGGCCGCTCGCGCCGACGTACCCCGAGATGCCGAGCGAGTCCGCCCAGGAGGTGGTCAGGGTGCCAGGGAACAGCGACGAGGAGGGGGCGCCGCCATCCGTGAAGGCGATGACGTACGGGCCCTGGAGGCCGAAGCGCTGGGCCTCGGTCTGGTTCTGGCCGTAGTAAAGGATCTCGTACAGGCCGCCGCCGTCCGCGCTCTGGTGGCGCAGCAGGGAGCGGTAGAACGGGCCTCCGGAGGCCTTCTCGTGGTTGCTCCGCACGACCCACAGGCCGACGCTGCCGGTCGTCCAGCCGAGGTAGTTGTAGTCGATGACGCGGAGCTTCGAGTAGTGCTTCGAGCGGGTCTGGCCGTCGGACTTCGCGAACACGTCCGAGGCCTCGATGGTGGTGGGTGCGTACGTGTAGGAGTCGGGCTCGTCGTTGAGGAACAGGCCCTTCTTGACGCGCACGATGTAGCGGGTCGCGGAGACGGACGTATCGGCCTTGTTGGTCCACACATAGACGTTGTTCTCGCCGCTGCGGGCCGCGTAGTAGTGCTTCAGCGTGCCGTACGTGACGGAGATCAGGATCGTCGTGCCGGACTGCGTGATGGTCACCGTGGAGGTGCCGAGGCCGGACTCGACGTGCGAGTTCATACCGCCGTAGCCCTGGTACTCCACGCCGCGGTAGACCAGCGAGGTGAGGTCGCCGTTGGTCTTGCTGACCTTGAAGACGAGGTTGGCGCCGGTGTCGACGACATAGTTCGAGCCGTCGTCGGTGTAGCCGAAGGCCGCGGCGGACGCGGGGGCGGCGAGTGGACCGGCGAGGGCGGCCGAGCCGGCGGCGGCCGCCGTGCCGAGCACGAAGGTGCGGCGACGGACCGCTCTGTTCACGGATCCGGACATGGGGGTGCCTCCTTCGGGAGGTTGCGGGTGTCTGCGAGAGTGACAGTTGAATCGATTTCGCGAAAGGGCTTTCACCACTCGGCAGTTGGCAATCATGTGAAATCGGATCACCCTCTAGAAAGCGCTTACGCAAACGGGTACGGTCCAGCCGCCAGGTCATGTCGTCCTGTGGGAGGAGCCGCAATGAGACGTTTCACCACCGCCTGCGTGGCGGTGCTGGCCGCCGCCACCGCCTTGTCGGCCGCGCCGGCGCAGGCACAAGGGGGGCGGCACGCCCTCGGCCTGGAGAACTGCACCGCGACCGCCTGCCACTTCGACGTCGCGCCCGGCACGTACGACGTGCGCGTGCTGCTCGGCGGCCAGGACGCGGCGAGCACGAGCGTCAGCGGTGAGACGCGCCGCGCGCTGCTGCCCGAGACCGCCACCGAGGCCGGGAAGCCCGTGGCCCGCAGCTTCACGGTGAACGTCCGCACACCCGAGGGCGAGCCGACGGGCGTGGAGGGCACGGCGGGCCTGGACCTGGTGCTCAGCGGCTCGGCGCCCGCACTGGCCGACATCCGGGTCACCCCGGCCGGCCGTCACACCCGCCAGATCTTCCTGGTCGGTGACTCCACGGTCTGCGACCAGCCGGGCGACCCCTACACCGGCTGGGGCCAGCAGCTGCCGCAGTACCTCCGCAAGGGGCTGTCGGTCGCCAACTACGCGGACTCCGGGGAGAGTACGGTCACCTACCTCGCCACCCCGGCGCTCTTTCCGACCGTCCAGCCGCTCATCCGCAGACACGACCTGGTCCTCATCCAGCTCGCCCACAACGACAAGACGACCGACGAGCCGACGTATCGCGCGAACCTCGAAGCCCTCGTCGCCGGCGTCCGCGCCCAGGGCGGCGAACCCGTCCTCGTCACCCCCGTCGTCCGCCGCTGGTTCAACACGGACGGCACCCTGAACAACAACACCGCGCTGCTCGTGAACGGCCTCGGCGTCGACCACCCGGCCGTCATCCGCTCGGTCGCCGCCGCCGAGAACGTCCCCCTCATCGACCTCACGGCCAAGACCAAGTCCGTCGTCGAGTCCCTGGGCGTCGAGGGCTCCAAGGCCCTCTACCTCTACAACGAGAAGCGCGACAACACCCACACCTCCGTGCACGGCGCGACGGTGTACGCGGGTCTCGTCCGCGACGAACTCGTCGCCCGGCATCTGGTGCCCGCGGGCCTGGTGAGGGTGGGATGAACTCCTGGGGCGTCCCGTCCGGAACCGGGGCGCCCCAGGTACCTACCCGCTCCACCGAACCATCGAAAGCAGGGAGTCCGCCCCATGCCCCCCGAGGACCGCACCCTCAGCCCGTACACCGGCTACACCCGCGCTCACTGGGAGGCGGCGGCCGACTCCCTGCTCGCCGCGGTCGCGCCGTACGCCACCCCCGACGGCGCCCTCTACCACCTCCCCGGAGAGCACACGAGCTGGTCCGGGCGACTCTCGGACGGCCTGGAGGGCTACGCCCGCACGCTCCTGCTCGCCGCCTTCCGCCGCGACGAGAAGGCCCTGGAGCGGTACGCCGACGGGCTCGCCGCCGGAACCGCGGGCGTCTGGCCGCGTATCGAGGACCGCAGCCAGCCTCTCGTCGAGGCCGCGTCGATCGCCCTCGCGCTCCGCATCACCCGCCCGCTGCTCTGGGACCGCCTGGACGACGGTGTACGACAGCGGGCCGCGGCCTGGCTCGGCGACGCGCTGACCGCAGAACCCTGGCCCTGCAACTGGGAGTTGTTCCCGGTGACGGTCGGCGGCTTCCTCGCGGAGATCGGCCACGAACCCGAGGCCTCGCGCGCCGCGATCGACCGGGGTCTGGACCGCATCGAGCAGTGGTATGTCGGGGACGGCTGGTACACCGACGGCCCCGGCCGCGCCTTCGACTACTACAACGGCTGGGCCATGCACCTGTACCCGGTGCTGCACGCCTGGCTGGCGGACGACGAACGACTGCTCGACCTGTACGGCGGCCGCCTCGATGCCCATCTCGCCGACTACGCGAGGCTGTTCGGCGGCGACGGGGCGCCCATGCACCAGGGCCGTTCCCTGACCTACCGCTTCGCGACGACCGCACCCCTGTGGCTGGGAGCCCTGACGGGACGTACGCCGCTCGCCCCGGGCGAGACGCGACGCCTGGCCTCCGGAGCCCTCCGCCACTTCCTCGACCGAGGGGCGGTCGACGACCGTGGCCTGCTCACCCTCGGCTGGCACGGCCCCGACGAGGCGGTCCTCCAAGGCTATTCGGGCCCGGCCTCCCCGTACTGGGCGAGCAAGGCCTTCCTCGGCCTGCTCCTCCCGCCCGACCACGAGGTGTGGACGGCGCCGGAGGAGCCCGGCCCGACGGACCGGTCCGACGCGGTCACCGCCGTCCACCCGCCCAACTGGCTCCTGCAGACCACCACTTCGGACGGACTGGTCCGCCTCCACAACCACGGCAGCGAGGACGTCCGCTACGACCCCTACTACACGCGGCTCGCCTACTCGACGGCGACGGAGCCTTCGAAGTCGTACGACAACAGTGCTTCGTACGACAACAGCGTGATCGTCGGAGGCGACTCGAGGCGGACCGGCATCGAGCCGCTGGGTGCGGGCGAGGGCTGGGTGGCGTCCCGGCACACGGTGGCGGAGGGTATCCGGGTCACCAGCCTTGTCGTCGCGCGTGGCGCGGTGGAGGTGCGCGCCCATCTGGTGTCGGGTGCGGCGATCGGCACACCGGTGCGGGTCACGGGGTGGCCCGCGGCGGACGGCGTACGCTCCGAGATCGTCCCCGTCCACGGCCCGACGGGCATGACCGCTGCCGACACTCTCTTCGTCGCGCTCGCCCGCCTCACCGCCGAGCCGAGCCCCCCGCCCCTGACGGAGCTGGTGTCCGTGCGGGTGTCCGGGGCGTACGAGATCCACGTGAGCTGGGCCGACGGTGGCGAGGCGCGGTTCCGGCTGGGGGAGGGGGAGTTGGCCGTCACTCAGGGTGCCTGAGCGGGTACAGGACGCCCTTCTGGGCCGGTTCCTCAACCTGCTCGGGGCTTGAGCTGCTCGGGGTTTGAGCTGCTCAGGGCTTGAGACGGGCGATCTTCAGCGTCTTGGCGGTGGGTGACGAGCCGCTGAGGGCCGCCGTGTACGACGGGGTGACAGGCGCGTACGCCCAGGTCAGCGAGCCGTCCTTGAGAGTCGCGATGTCTCCGGAGATACGGGCCTGGACGACCTTGTCCGGTGTCTTGAAGGCGCCGTTCCAGTCGATCAGGCGGAGGTGGGTGCCGGTGAACGTGCCGGTGCAGGTGCCGTTCGCGCACTTGGCGTTCTTCAGTGACTCCCAGGAGACGAGCAGACGGTCCTTGCCGTACGGGGCGACGTGGACGTTGACATGCTCGGTGCCGGGCGTGTTGGTGAGGTAGACCGGCTTGCCCGCGGGCGTGTTGCGGTTCTTGAGGAAGGCGACGGCCACCTGGTGGGTCTTCGTCTTCGGCTTCACCGTCCAGCCGCGGCCGCTCGCGTCGTCCGGGTTCTTGGCGGCGGAGGCGGCGCCCCGGGAGGCGAACGCCGTGGCGTACCGGCCCGTCGAGGACTTCACCAGCTCGCCGGTGCGGCCGGCGAAGGTGCCGCCGCAGTAGCCCGCCCAGCACTGCTCGCGCCGCACGGTCGGCGCGCTGTCGGGTGCGCCGATGCCCGTCGAGACGAACAGTCCGGAGCGCCAGTCGTCGAAGCAGAGCGAGGTGAAGGCGCCGGTCGTCTCGGCGTGCAGGGCGATGCCCTCGTTGTGGCTGCACCCCCAGCCCCAACCGCCCGCCATTTTCGCGCCCTTGGAGCTGACGTAGGCGAGCTTGTCGCCGAAGTGGCCGTCGGCCGCGCCGCCCGCGCCGTGCACGACGAAGTACGTGCCGTATTTCGTGCCGTTCCAGGTGAGCTGCCCGTCCAGGAGCGGCGCCGTGTCGTGCGACGCGGTCCCGGTGAGCTTCGTACGGAAGGCCTGCTTGCCGTTCTTGTAGCGGATGAGCGCCGCCGCGGTCTCCTTCCACTTGTTCGTGTCCGCGACGCGGGTGAGGAGCGCGAAGCCGTCGTTGTGCGCGACCAGGCCGCCGACCTCCTTGGCGCCCTTGACGACCGTGTCGGCCGCGGAACGCTTGCCCGCCGCCGTCAGCGGGGTGACATGGATGCCGTCGGACGCGGGCCACGCGACGCGCAGGGTGCCGTTCGGGGCGACGGCCGTCGCCGTGCGCGTCCACTCACGGGTGTTGTTGTAACCCGCCGACAGATAGGGGAACTTGGCGGCCAGGTTCACCGTGGTGTTCGTGACGGCCGGTATCGCCGCCGCTGTCGTGGTAGTCGGCGTGGCGGTCGCATACCAGGCCCCGGCCAGGACACCGACGGCCGCGAGCCCGGCCGCGAGGGGCTTGCGGGCCACGTGGCGACGGCGGTGGGTGGCGGGGGGCGTGGTGGTGGGTCTTGCGTTGGTCATACGGGGTAGTCGCCGCCGAGGGGCGGGAGGTTGCCGCCGGTTTCGACATGGGGGTGACTACGGTTCGGCGGGCGCCGAAGTGTTCCGCGCCTAGCGCTCCGGGTATGAACGATTCCTCGCAGGAGAATGTCGGCGAAGCCGTTGCCGCCCTGGTGGACCACGTCCTCGAACTGGCCGCGACCTGGACCGCCTGGGACGGGAAGCCCGTCCACGTCGACGACCGCGTCCACACCCCGCACAAGGCGATCCGCCGGGTCACCGATCATCTCATCGACCACCTGGCCGAGTTGGAGGCCCGGCTGGGCGAGCTGACCGAGGAACAACTCGACGACTCTCCGGGGGAGGGTTGGAGCTTCCGCCGGCTGGCCGGGTACCTCGAGGAATCGACGTACTACGCCGACGCCGTGGGAAGGCTGACCTGATCGTTCGCCCCGGCGGAGCGAGTCCGGTCACGATGCGACGACGAGCGTGACCGGACGGCGAAGTGGATCGAACGCGGCCCGGGGGTGGTGCGTCACAGGGGCGGTACGGGATTCACCCCGCGCCGCACGGACTCCACCTGTCGCCGCTCAGTCCCTGGGGGACCCATGCGTACGAAAACCCCGCGCACTGTCGATCTGCTCGTCGTACTCGCCCTGTTCGTCACCGGAGCCGGTGCTGTCGTCGGCTGCGGTGACGAGGAGGTGAGCAGCGGCGGTACCGACCCGGCGCCGCAGTCCCGGGCCCGCGCCCGCCAGGTCGCCGACGCCTGGGACGGTTCTGGGGCCGCGCAGGCGTGGAGGACGCGTTACTTCCCGACGGGCGAGTCGGTCCAGCTCCCCGAGAACGCCTTCCGCAACGAAGCCGACAAGCGCGCCTACGCGACCCAGAACTTCGTCCTGCGCGGCGAACTTCCCACCACCCCCTCCAAGGACGGCCAGGTGAAGTGGAAGAGCGGAGACTCGCTCACGCTGCCGCTCATGGGAGCGCGGAAGGCGTACGAGACCCTGGCCCGCGGCGGCAACGACGGACCGCACCTGACCGTGACCGGGGCGAAGCAGGGCGAGATGAACGTGGCCACCAGCCGAGGCCCGGCGACTGTCCCGGCCTGGCTGTTCACCCTGGAGGGCTATGACACCCCGCTCAAGCGGATCGCCGTCAGCCCGTCGAAGCTCCCGAAGTCGCCGATCGGGCCGGCCGAGGACATGTCCACCGCCGAGCTGGCGCCCCTTGCCCGACTGGTCGAGGTGGCCGCGGACGGGCGCTCGGTGACCGTGGTGGCCACCCACGGATCCTGCGACGACGGCCCCGCCGTGGCCGTCCTGGAAACGGACGGCAGTGTCGTGCTGTCCGCGTACGTCGTCGGGACGAAGGACGGTCCCTGCACCAGCGACCTGCGCGGCCAGGAGGTGACGGTGAAGCTGGACCGGCCGGTCGGCGACCGGATCCTGCTGGACGCGTTCACGGGCCGACCGGTGTCGTCCGAGCGGTAGAACGGGCTCGCGCCGGGCCGGAGTCGGACTTCTGACGGACTATATGTGCCGCGGCCGGTGCCGCCGGGCCTTTGCTGCCCCGGACGTCGATGGGCGCCTCCGCTGGATGACCGGGCGGTCCCCAATGGAATCGTGTGGAAGTTCCGGGCCGGGGTGCCCCGGCGAGATGTGCCCGAGCGGTACGGATCGTGGGCCGGCCTGTCCACCCGGTTCCGTCGCTGGGCTGCGGACGGCACGTTCGACCGGATGCTCCCGGCAGCGCAAGCCCAGGCGGACGCGGCCGGGGGCATCGACTCGGCTGGTATCGGTCGACTCCAGCATCGTCCGGGCACACCAGCACGCGGCGGGCGCTCGAAAAGGGGGCACCGGACTCCGGCACTCGGACGCTCCCGCGGCAGGCTTACCAGCAAGATCCATCTGGCCTGCGACGGCCTGGGACGTCTCGGCAAGCTGCCGCACAACCGCCCGCGTGGCACGGACCTGAACGCCACGCTCGCCCGGCTGCGCGCGAGCTGACGCCGTCATGACCGAGCGGGCCGACCGGATCGGTTGAGCTCTGGGTGAGGTCGGCCAGTCCCGAACATTCGCCGACAGAATCGTCAACAATTCAGTCAACACATCTTGCGCCAAGATTGCCGCCAGGCTACGTTCCTTCGACGTACCGCCACTGCAGAGCCGGAGTCGCGGAAGGAGGAGCCGTCACGTCGGTCCCTGCGCTCCACGTTTCGGCAACCCCCACCCACCCCCCACCTCAGTCGACGCGGCATCTCCCTCTGCCTGTCCGCGGTCCTGTCCGCGCACCCACCTCCGTCGCGCGGCGAACGGCACCGCATGCCCGGGGACGGATCCCACCGGCCTCGAACTGCCCGCAGGACCGACCGACTGGCACGAGTTCCGATCCAACGATGAATCGAACGGAGTCCGAGCATGTCCATGCTGTCCCGATGGTGTCGGTGGAAATCAGCCACCTTCATGGCCGCCCTCGCCGCCGCCCTCGCCCTCGTGACCGGCGCGAGCATGGCACTCGCCTACGCCGCCACGACCGACAGCGCGCAGGCCTCCGCCTCCACCTCGGCTGCCGCCATCTCGTCGAGCAGCACGTCCTCCGGGATCGCACCGGCCATGTCCTGCGCGGGCGTCGCGTCGCTGGACCTGGCAAGCGCCGTACCCGACGTGCCCTTCGAGATCACCTCCGCCGCGGAGGTGGCCGCCGGCAGCAACACGCTCGGCAACTGGGCGTACTGCGACGTCAAGGGCGTCATCGCACCGCAGATCCACTTCCAGCTGCGCCTGCCGCAGGCGGGCTGGCAGGCCAACTACCTCCAGGTCGGCTGCGGCGGCCTCTGCGGCAACGTGAGCACGAACAGCGCTCCCGCCTCCAGCGGCTGCGTCCCGCTGACGACCGGCGCCTTCGCCGTCGCGTCCAGCGACGAGGGCCACTCCCAGGGCGGCGGCCTGTTCTCCACCGACCCGACACTGCGCGCCGACTTCGGCTACAAGTCCGATCACGAACTCGCCCTGGCGGCCAAGGCCATCATCAAGCAGTACTACGGCCAGTCCGCCACCCACTCCTACTTCGACGGCTGCTCGCAGGGCGGCCACCAGGGTCTGACCGAGGCCCAGCGCTACCCGACCGACTTCGACGGCATCATCGCCGGCGCCCCGGCCAACAACTTCACCGCGCTGAACACCTTCTCGCACGCCTGGACCGCCCAGTCCGTCTTCCTGAACGGCGGCCCGGCCACCCTCACCACGGCCGACCTCGCCCCCCTCCACGAGGCCGTACTCAAGGGCTGCGACGCACCCGCCGACGGGATCATCGCCGACCCGCTGGCCTGCGACTGGGACCCGGCGAGCATCAAGTGCGCGGCCGGACAGACCTCCACGACCGCGGACTTCTGCCTGACGGCGGACCAGATCACCACCCTGCGCCGCATCTACGCGGGCCCGACCGACGAGCACGGCAAGCTGCTGTACCCGGGCTACCAGCTGCGCGGCTCCGAGTTGAACTGGGCGAGCATCATCGTGCCGACCACGGCCACCGGCACCACCGGCGACATGAGCTTCGTCCGGGAGACCATCCGTTACCAGGTCTTCGACAGCCCGCAGCCGACCCTGACGTACAAGGACGTCAAGTTCACCGCCGCCTACTTCAAGAAGATCATGCAGCCCAACGAGGGCATGTACGACGCCACCGACCCGGACCTGAAGGCGTTCAAGGCGGCCGGCGGCAAGCTCATCCTGTGGCACGGCCTCGGCGACCAGCACATCCCGGCCGTCGGCACCATGGCGTACTACAAGGCCGTACAGAAGGTCATGGGCGGCGCCGAGGCGACCAAGAGCTTCGCCCGTCTGTTCCTGCTCCCCGGCGTCGCGCACTGCGGCGGCGGCCAGGGCCCGAACACCTTCGACGCGCTCACGGCCATCGTCGACTGGGTCACCAAGGGCGAGGCTCCGAGCAGCCTGACGACCAAGTCCGTCGACTCCGCCGGGAAGGTCACCGCGACTCGCCCGGTCTACCCCTTCCCCTACGTCGCCAAGAACACCACCGGCGGCCCGGCCGACGAAGCCGACAGCTATACCCCCGTGCTGTCCGAGGCGGAGGCCGACCTGACGCTGAACTGGCTCGGTTCCTTCCGCTCCGGCTACGAGACCGTCGGCAACTGGGTCAACGGCAAGTGGGTCGTCACCAAAGGCAAGGCCTGATCTCACGAGGTGATCAGGAACCGCTGCTGACCCGATACGGCGTCGCGGCCTCCGGCTCCTGCCGGGCGGCCGCGACGCCGTAACGGCCGGCGTGTGACGATCGTGCCGTGGACTGCGATGTGTGTGGGCGCGCGATGGCAGTGGACGGTGCCGTCGACTCGGTGGGAAGAGGCGACCTGGTCCTGCGCCTGGTGCCACGCCACGACCCACGCGGAACCGCGCCACCTGCTCGTGCGCGCCCAGGGCGAGCCGTCTCCCTTGTACTCGGACCGGACAATCGCGTTCAACTTCATCGGGCGTGAGCCGCCACGGCACCGTGTCGTAGAAGTCGCAGACCTCGATGACGGGCTGGACCAGTTGCCGCAGCGTGGTCGACGCCAGGCCGGTCCCTCGGCCATGGTGTCGAGGAAGAACGCGACCTCGTCACCACTGTCCGAGAACGCCGCAGCCTGCCGCTGCAGCGTCAGCACGTCCGCCAGGCCCTCGTCCGCAGGCTCCGGCTCGCCCGCCGCGTGTGAGGTCCACGAGGTCGGGTGTGTCGGCCTCGATACCCCTTTTTCGCGTTCCTGCACAGCCATCACCGCGAGGAACGCGTGGGCGAGCATGGCGAGCGTGATGTGCCGGTACCAGCCCACGTAGCGGCGACCTCGTACTGGCCCAAACCGCACTCGTTCTTCGCGCTCTATCAACCCACGTTTTGAAGGTAGGACAGCCTTCAGCTGATGGCCGACGTGCCGGTTGGCGAGGCAGCCGCGATTTCGAGCGCTACGCGCACTTCCAGTGAGCTGACTGCTGTGGTGGTCACGGGCAGCAGTTCCTCCGCGCGTTTGACGCGGTAAGTGACGGTGTTGCGGGCAATGTGCAGGCGTTCGGCCGCGCTGCGGGGGCTGCGTTCCTCGGCGAGGTAGATGCGCAGGGTTTCGCGCAGCTCACGCAGGCGGGCTCCCTCGGAGGCCAGCGGCCCGAGGACCTCCTGTACGAACCAGCGTGCGTGTTCGGAGTCAGCCGTGACGAGGGC
Source organism: Streptomyces sp. SD15 (assembly GCF_054462255.1). NCBI lineage: Bacteria > Bacillati > Actinomycetota > Actinomycetes > Kitasatosporales > Streptomycetaceae > Streptomyces > Streptomyces sp. SD15. The sequence continues at coordinate 29,530 of NZ_JBTLMO010000018.1, forward strand.
CGCCAGGCGGATGTCCCGGTAGTCGCAGAGCCAGGAGCCCGAAGCGTGCAAGGCCATCCGTTGTGCCTGCAACGCCCCCAGATGGCTGCGGCGTATGCCGTGGGGCCCTGGTGCGGGCGGGCCGAGAGCCGCACGCACCCCTGCCGGCTCGGGCAGGGAGCTGCGCAGGTGTCGGATGTGGTCTTCGGCGGTCTCGCCGCTGACGGCGAACCATACCCACACACTGTTGTCGTGCGCCGGGATGACGAGCGTCCTGGCCGCTTCCAGGGCGCGGGCCATGGTCAAGGCCGCGTGGTGCAGCCGTTCTGCGGCGGGCGCGGAGGTGGCGGTGTCGTCGCCCCACAGCACCGCGGCCACGTGCGTGCTTGACAGGTCGTACCGCAGACGCAGTTCGGCGGCTTCCCGGTCGACCGGGCGGGCGGCCAGCAGTTCATCGATGACGGCGCGGCGGGCGGCTTCGTTACTGCCGCGCCAGCGGTCCCGTTCGGCGATGTACTCCTCGGCCATCACGCTGGAATGGGCGTCGACGTAGGTGAACATCAGGTCCTCGATCCGGCGCAGCTCGGTCAGGCGCTGGTCGGCCGGGACGTGCTCCTCGACTGCGGCTGCCAGACCGTGCGCCAGCTGCGCGTGCCCGAGCCGCACTCCCCGCAGGACGAGCTCCAGCGGGATTCCGCGGCGCGCAAACTCCCGGCATCCTTCCAGCGAATCCTCGGCGAGGGTGGGGATGGGCCGGCTGAAGTCGGACGCCATCAGGTGCAAGCCCGTCAGCACCGCGGACTGGGTCACACGTCGCAGGGTGGTCGCGGCAGCGGGACCGCCACCGTGCTCGGGCACCTTCCTGAGGACCTCCTCTGCGATGGCGTCGGCGCTCTGAAGCGCCCACTCGACCGGTGCCGCGCCAAGCTCCGTGCGTGCCGCGGCCAGCTCCGCCGGCGACAGGACGGGCTCGGTCAGGCGGTCGGGATCCGGCCGCAACCACTGGAGCCACTGTCCTGTCACGCTTCCCGTCCCTCCGTCGCCGGGGAGGCGCGCGAGCGGGCCGCTCGCCGCTGCCACCCAGGTCAGGGGACCATATCTTCCCCGGAGAGTCGAGCAGCCGCGGACCCCGCCGCTGACGAGCGCCGCCGTGCGGCCGACGGCATGCTGCCCGGCCGGGACGGTCGCACCGTTCACCGGCCGGGCTGGTTCACTCCGCGCGCCGCGCCGGCACAGGGCGGCGCGGGGACCGCCGCCGTGCGGCCGACGGCTGGAGGTGTCCTGCTGCCGGCCGGGACGGTCACACAGTTCACCGGCCGGGGTTGTTCACTCCGCGCGTCGGCACGGGGCGGCGCGCGGAGCGCCGGCCGCCCCGTGCCGACGCGCTCGGGGCGGCCGGCTATGGGCACCGGCTGTGGCGCCGGTGGATCAAGCGGTGACCTCCGGGGCGGGGACCGCCGTGAGCCGACCGCGCAGCGCAGCCACCAGACGCGGGATGTCGGCCGTACTCTTGGCGCCGCCGAAGATGTAGAAGTCGGGGCGCACCAGCATGGCCTCAAGGCCGGTACGGGCCAGGTCGGCCAGGTAGGTGTGGTCGAGATCGACGACGTCGTCGGGGCCGTTCGCCGCCGGGTCGTCGGTGATCCGCAGCAGGCGGAGCCCGACCTCTTCACACCAGGCCAGGGCGTCCTCGTCGAGCCCGTCACGCGGATCACCGGTGGTGAGCAGGGTGAGCCCGATGCCGACGGTTTCGTCGAACAGGCCGGTACGGTCCCCGAACCGCACCCGTCCCTGTCGGCTGAGCTGCCCGGTCGGCTCCGCCGTGGCGCCGGTGCAGTCGCGGTCCAGCAGTCCGCCGGTGAAGGTCACCAGGAACTGATCGCCTTGTGGTACGCGGCGTGCCTGCTGGTCGGCGATCATGCGGGCGTCGCGCTCGGCGGCCGCGGCCGGGTCCGGCTCGCAGATGATCCTCCCCAGGCCCACAGACTTCTCGATCGCATGCTGCAGATGCTGGCATCGCTCGGTGGTGTAGGTGTCCAGCAGACTGTCCTCGGCTTTCCCGGACAGCACCAGGTCGAGCTTCCAGCTCAGGTTGATGGCGTCACGCAGGCCCGAGCACAGGCCCTGCCCGGCGAACGGCGGCATCTGGTGGGCCGCGTCCCCGGCCAGCAGCAGCCGGCCGTCGCGCCAGGAGTCCGCCCAGCGTGCCTGGAAGGTGTAGACGGTTTGCCGCTCCAGGGTGGCGTTGTCCGGGTGCAGGTCCCACGGCTCGAGCAGCTTCCAGGCGGTCTCGGCCTTGTTGAGCTCGGCGATGGACTCGCCGGGCAGGCGCATGAACTCCCAGCGACGGCGGCCCGGGCCGCCGACCACCGCCGTGGTCGGCCGGGCCGGATCGCAGAGCTGCAGGTTCCGTGGCGTCCACTCGCGGTCCCGGTCATGGGGTATGACGTCGAGGACCAGCCAGTCGAACTTGAAGCCGAGGTCGGTGACCGAGGTGCGCATGCACGAGCGGATGAAGCTGTTGGCACCGTCGCAGCCGACGACGTACGCGGCCCGGAGAGTACGCTGCGCGCGTTCTCCGTCACGGAGCAGGGGCTCGTCTCCGGTGCTCTCCGCCACAGTGACTTCCACCGCCGTGGGGCCCGCCTGGACGCCGACGGCTTCCCAGCCGCGCAGGATGTCGATCCCCGGCAGCGACCGGACGCGCTCGTTCAGGGCCGCTTCCAGGGTGGGCTGGTTGAACGCGCTCAGGTTGGGCCAGCCGGAGTAGGTGCCGTCCGAGAAGTCGTAACGGAGGAGTTGCTGACCCTCTCCGTTGCGCCACTCGTAGTCCACAGCGGGTTCACTGACAGCGGCCATGTCCACCCCCAGCGACGCCAGGATGCGGCCGGTCTCGTGGTCGAAGACGACCGCACGCGGCAGCGGGTAGTGCTGCGGCCAGCGTTCGACGATGCCGACCCGCCGGCCTCGGGTGGCCAGCTGGATGGCCGTGGCCAGCCCGACCGGACCGGCGCCGACGACCAGTACGTCGTAGGCCTCCGCGGCGTGGCCCTTGGGAGGGGTGCTCATAACGTGCCTGCGTTCCTTTCGTTCAGCCGGCGTCGTGGGCGCCGGTCATCAGTGCGGCGAGGTCGTCGGGGCGGAGGAAGGACGGCGGTACGGGCGGGCCCCAGTTGTAGAGGGCGACGCGGGCGTCCTCCCACACGCCGGGGGTCCACAGCTGGTCGTCGACGATGCAGTCCATGTCGGAGTAGTACTCGGAGAAGTTGCCGGCGGGGTCCTTGAGGTACCAGAAGAAGTTCGACCCCAGCTGGTGGCGGCCCAGACCCCACACATGGCGCTCGGGGTGGCCTTCAAGCATCTTCGTGGCGCCGCGTCCGACCTCGTCCACGTCGTCCACCTGCCAGGAGGTGTGGTGCAGGAAGGAGAGGGGGGCCTGCTGGACGAGGACGTTGTGGTGGTCGGTGGAGCAGCGCAGGAACGCCGCGCCCGGTGCCTGGTCGCTGACCTTGAAGCCGAGCCCTTCGGTGAAGAAGCGCTGGGAAGCCTCCTGGTTGGTGGAGCCCAGGACGACGTGTCCCAGGCGGCGGACGCGCACCGGCCCCTCACGCAGTACGCCGGGGGCACGCTCGCCGGTCCGCTCGATCCGCCCGGGAGCGTTGTACGGCATCCGCGCGGCTGCGGGCTGCACGATGCGCGGCTGCACCTCGACGGTCACCGTCACCTCGGTGCCCGGGTCGACCGCGCGCAGGCGGTGGGATTCCCGGACGAACGGCACCTCGAGCCGGTCGAGGGCCGAGCCGATCCGGCCGAGGTCGTCGGGGTCGTCGGCGCTCAGGGTGAGCTCCTCCAGGCGGCGCCGCGCCGCGTGAACGATCTTGAGCTGTTCGCCGCCGTCGGCCGTGGCGAATCGGCCGTCGCCGAGGTCCGTCAGCCCGAAATCGGCGTAGTAGGCCGAGGTGGCGGCCACATTGGGCACCCCGATCGTGATGTGCGCCACGCGGTGCAGGGCCATGGCAGTCTCCTCCAAGAGCTTCAGTGTGCGGGTGGTGTACGCAGGAAGGTGCGGCCGCGCGTCAGACGGCCTGGGTGCCTTCGGGGTAGGTGGGGCCGGCGACCAGCGGGTTGCGCAGCTCACCGATGCCGTCGATCCAGCTGCGCAGTTCCTCGCCGGGGGCCAGGAACCGGCGCGGGTTCCGGGCGCCGCCCACGCCGGCCGGTGTGCCGGTGAAGATCAGGTCGCCGGGCAGCAGCGGGCAGATCGACGACATCCAGGCGATCTGCCGGGACACCGAGAAGATCATCTGGGAGGTGCGCGAGTCCTGCATGGTCTCGCCGTCGATCGCGCAGCCGAGCGCGAGGTCGTCGGGGTTGTCGAACTCGTCCGGGGTGACCAGCACCGGCCCGGTCGGGCTGAAGTTGGGGAAGGACTTGCCGAGGGAGAACTGGGGCGCCGGTCCCGACAACTGGATGCCGCGCTCGGAGAGGTCCTGGCCGAGCGTGAGGCCGGCCACGTACTGCCACGCGTCCGAGGCGGCGACCTGGTACGCCTCACGACCGATCACCGCTACCAGCTCGACCTCCCAGTCGACCAGGGCACTCGGCAGCTCGACCGTTGCGTAGGGCCCGGTCAGGGACGTGACGTACTTGGTGAAGACAGCGGGACGCTCCGGTACGGCGACCCCCGACTCCGCCACGTGGTCGGCGTAGTTCAGCCCGACCGCGAAGACCTGCCGCGGGCGCGGAACCGGCGCGCCCAGCTGCCGCTCCTCCAAGGGCGTCCGCTCGTGGCCGGTCGCGGCCGCGGACCGGGCCCAGTCGCCGAACTCGGCCCAGCGGTCGAAGACTGCCTGCGGGTCCGAGGAGAACAGCCCGTCACTGGCCTGCTCCACGTCCACCACACCGTCCTCGAGGACGAGCACCAGACGGCCGTTCAGATTGGCTGTGCGCATGGCACAACACCTCCATGTTTGAAAAGGGAAAAGGGATGAGCGGATGATCAGTCAGGCGGTCGTTGTCGCTGCTCCGGCTGTGTGGCGGGCGGCCGGCCCGGTCCCACGCCGTCAGGCGTCGGCCCGTCGCCAGAGCAGGCGCAACTGGGACTCGTCGGCCCCGGCAGCTGTCAGCTCCAGCCGTCCCGGGCTGAGCTGGACATCGCGCACCAAGGTCGTCCCCACCCACGGTGCGTAGTGACTGGCCTGAATAAGGTGCATGACCGGCCCGTCCGCCTCGCGCTCCCAGCGGCCGGCATACGCCACGGTCCGGCCCACTGTCTCCTGGACGTGGGATGCGACCGGGGCCACATCGGGATCGGCTGTCAGCAGTGCGCTCATCCACCCGTCGGCGGCGTAGAGCAGCACCCCGCTGGGACGCTCCCCGAGCGGACGGACGACCGTCCCCTGACATGTTTCCGAGAAGTCCTCAAGGGCCCAGGCTCCGATCAAACTGTCCATGTCTGCCTCGCACCGTGCTCCAGTACCGTCGGCCCGACCGCGCAGGCACCGTCACAGCACCACGGTGACGCCCCAGCGGCCGGGCCGAGTGGCCGGCTCCTGCCACCCACACAGAACAGTGAACCCGCGACCGGGGCACCGGCTCTTGGTCCCCGGAACACAAAATTCCGCTTGCTTTGGGCTGACAGCGCGGAGCAAGGGCCCGCTGCCGTGCACGTGGAAGTCAGGCACGGTCGTCCTTGTCTGCCGTGGCCAGTGCTCCAGGGCTACGTGCAGGGCGTCGAGGGCCCGCTCCCAGGACGTCCGCAGCTCGCGGGGGCGCCGAAGCCGCCGATCGCCTCGAGATTGCAGAAGCCGTGGAAGGTGCTGCGCAACAGCCGTACGGCGTCGGTGAGGTCGGGCTCGGCGAGGCCGTACGCGCGGAGCATGCCGTACGTGATCTCGGCGGTGCGCCGCCCCGCGTCGGACTCGGCGGCCAGGGCCGGATCGAGCTGCGTGTGCGTGGCTCGGTACCGCCCGGGATGCTCCGGGGCGTACTCCCGATAGGCACCCGCGAAGGCGACGAGCGCGTCCTTGCCGGACCGCCCGGCCACGGCGGCGGCGATCCGGTGGATCATCTCTCCGGCCGCGAGCAGCGCGATCCGCGAGCGCAGCTCCTGCATGGTCCTGATGTGCGAGTACAGGCTCGCGTCCTTCACCCCGGACCAGCCACTGGAGGCGTGGGAGGCCGAATTAATGGTGGAGCAACTGCCCGAAGGGCTCGTCATGCCCGTGCTCGTCGTCGACGTTCAACTGCGGTGCCTGGAAGAACGCACCGCCTGACACACGCGCCAAGGGCCTGTGTCACGGATACGGATCCGTGGCACAGGCCCGGCATGCTCGCCCGGGGCTCGGCGCACCGTGATCGAGCAGATCAGGTGCACCGGGTTCCGTCCGCGGGAGGACGACCCTCGAGCAGGTAGGTGTCGACCGCGCGATCAACACACGGGCTGCCCATGACGTACCCGCTGTGGCCGTCGCCGTCGCGGGTCAGCAGCACCCCGGAGTCCAACTGCTCAGCCAGCCCCTTGGCCCACGCGTACGGGGTGGCCGGGTCCCGGGTGGTGCCCACCACCAGGATCGGCGGCGTTCCCGGGGCGTTGACCTCATGCGGGGTGCCGACCGGCTTGGCCGGCCAGTCCGCGCAGCTCAGCGCGTCCCAGGCGAGCCACTCTCCGAACACGGGCGAGGCCTTCCGGAAGGAGGGCAGCTGGGCCTGGACCTGCTCGGCCGAGGTCACGGCCGGGGGAAGGTCCAGGCAATTGATCGCCGTGAAGGCCTCCGAGAAATTGCCGCCGTGGCCGCCGGAGAGGGCCATCAGCCCCAGGTCCGCCCCGTTGCCGGCCAGCGCCTCCCCCAGGGCTGCCCGCAGCGCGGGCCAGAGCTCCTTGCTGTACATCGCCTGGTGAATAACCCCCACGGCGGTGTCCCTGTCGACGGTGCCCGCCTCGGCTGCCGGCAGTGGCGTGTGGTCCAGGCTTGCGAGCAGCTCGCTCAGGCGTTGCCGGGCCCCGGGCAGGTCGGTGCCCAGCGGGCAGTCCTTCCGGGTGGCGCAGTCGGCGAGGAACGCGTTCAGGGCCAGCTCGAGCCCGGCGGCATAGTCGCGCTGCATGTCCAGCCTGTTGATCCGGGGGTCGACGGCGGCGTCGAGGACCATCCTGCCGACCCGGTCGGGGAACTCCTCGGCGTAGGAGGTGCCTATTTCGGTGCCGTAGGAGACGCCCAGGTAGTTCAGCTTTTCGTCCCCGAGAGCGGCGCGGAGCACGTCCATGTCCCGAGCGGTCTCCCGGGTGGAGACATGGGCCAGCCGCTCCCCGGAGCCGGCCTGGCAGGCGGCGCCGTACTCCTTTTGGTACTCGACGAACGTGGTGACCTCGGCCGGATTGTCCGGCGTGATGTCCAACGAAACGTAGTCGGCCGGTGCCGCGGGGGCTACGCAGCGTATCGGCGCGCTCTGCTCGACACCGCGCGGGTCGAAGCTGACGATGTCGTACTGGGAGTGCACCTGTGCGGTGACGGGCGGGACCGGGCCCTGCAGGGTCTCGACACCGGATCCGCCCGGTCCTCCCGGGTTGTACACGAGAGAGCCGATCCGCTCGCCCGGGTCGGTCGCCTGCCTGCGGGCAAGGGCCAACTGGATCGTGGGCCCACCCGGGTCGGCGTAGTCGAGCGGCACCTCCAGCTGACCGCACTGGACGCCGGTACCGCAGGCATGCCAGATGATCTTCTGGGTGTAGAAGGGGCGCAGCTCTGATCCGGAAGCGTTGACGCCTGCCGCGGCGCTCTTGAACCCGAGCACCGGACTGCCGTGGATGAGCAGCATGCTCAGCAGAACTCCACCGGCGACCACAGCGACCAGACCGGCCCGCCACACCTGAGTCCACCACTGGTGCAGTGCTCCCGGGGCCACGATGTCGGCGACACGACCGTGCAGCGTGGTCGGCTCGGTCAGGGCCCGGTGCAGGGCCCTTCTGAGCTTGGCCGTCCAGCGCGGGACAGGCCCGCTGCGGGTGGGGCGCGGGGGATCGCTTCCGTGGTGAGGGTCCGGCGGTTGCGTGGTCATGGTCGTTCTCCAGTCTCTGAGGGGGCTGAGCCACGGCTGAGGCCCGAACTCCGAGTGAAGGCGACGGGGACCTTGCGGTTAAATCCCGAAAATACGTGACTAGACATGGTTCCCGATCTCTGCATCTTCGAGATCACCGCAGGTCAGAGGCGCTGCTCCGGGGGGGAGTCTTGGGTGGGCATGCGACAACGCCTCGACCTCCCACCGGCGGTGGAAGGTCGAGGCGTTGCCAGACATGGGGACGCCCAAGCCGCCGACGACCACGGCCTGGAGCACATCGCCCTGCTCTCCGGCGCCGGGCACGACGCCCAGGAGATCGCCGCACTCTGCCCCACAGCCATGATCTTCGTACGCGGTGAATACGACGGCATCAGCCACAACCCGCGCGAATACTAGGTTCGAGGTTTTCGCATGTGCTGTGACTGACGGGTTCCGGCGGGGTCGCCGTTTCATAGGTGGTCATCTTGTGGGGGACCGTGCTTCCCGGCGACGGAAACTCGGATGCGGGTGCCGCACGGCCACCCCTAGACTGCGCTCGCGGGGAGAGCAAGGCGCCGTATCGACCGTCAGTGGATCGGAGATGCGCGGGGTATGACCAGCCAACTGTTCGCGATCTGCTTCAATGCGACCCGGCCGTCGGGCCTGGCGCGGTTCTGGTCCGGGGTCCTGGGCTGGGAGTTGGCCGACGGTCCGGACGACGACGTCGCGATCCTGCCCCCTGATAACGCCGGGTTCCGCATCCGTTTCCTGCCGAGCCAGGAGCCGAAGATCGGCCAGAACCGGGCGCACTTCGACCTGACGAGCACCTCCCCGGAGGATCAGCAGCAGACGGTGGCCAGGGCGCTGGAATGCGGCGGGAAACACATCGACGTGGGCCAACTCCCGGAAGAGGGGCATGTGGTGCTCGCCGATCCGGACGGCAACGAGTTCTGCGTAATCGAGGCGGGCAACAAGTTCCTCGCCGACACCGGCTTCATCGGAGCGCTGGCCTGCGACGGTACGCAGGAGGTCGGTTACTTCTGGAGCGAGGCGCTGCGGTGGCCGCTGGTCTGGGACCAGGACCAGGAGACCGCGATCCAATCGCCGAACGGCGGTACGAAGATCACGTGGGGTGGCCCTCCGGTGGCGCCGAAGACGGGCACGAACAGGCTGTACTTCGAGCTGACGCTCCCCGCCGACGCCGACGCCGACTGGGAGGCGGAGGTCGACCGCCTGATCTCGCTCGGCGCGACGCGCACCGACATCGGCGAGGGCGACGGCGTCCGGGTGCTGATGCTCGACCCCGACGGCAACGAGTTCTCCGTACAGAGGCCCCGGTAGCGGGGCTGTTGTCGGGTGGGCTGTGTGTCATAGGCGTTCCCCGTTTCAACACCGCGCGCTGCCGACGTCGCAGTCTCTGGGCGGTACAGCGGAGAAGTGCAGCAGCAGTGGCGACGTCCCACGGCCGTCAGCGCCCGTCACCATCGTTCTGACCAGCCCAGGAGACCTCAGCGAGCGTCCCCGGTGGTTCGCATCGAGGGAGTCAATCGCCAGCGGGCAGGGACGTGGGCTTGCGCAGCAGCCACTGTCCGAACGTCCGACGTGGGGGCCGCACGACGACGCGGCCGAAGCTCTTCTTACCGACCAGCTCCACTCGCAGCGTGATCGGCGTACCAAGGTCCGGCGCCTGACGGATCTTGAGCTTGCTGTGTTCCAGTGTCAGGGCATCGGCATCGACCACGATGCCCGGCTTGGTGACCAGCGTCAGGGTCTTGCCGGGCATGTCGACGTCGATCCGCAAGGTGTCCTGCGTGATCACTGCCTGAGTGAAGTCGAGCGTCACCTCGCACCACTCCGCCGCAAGCTCCAGCCTCCGCGGCACCACCCAGTGCCCCACACGCTCGACCGTACTGAACCTCTGGGCGATCCGGAGTACGTCCTTGACCTCTGCTACGGCCACGCCGGCCGAGGCCGACACGGGCGGCAGGTCAGCGGTGAGCGCGGTCAGTTCGCTGACGGTCCGGGCCGACAGGGCAGCCTCCAGGCGCTCGTCCAACTCGGCCGCGGTCAGCCGGCCGTCCCCCGCCGCGATACGCAGCACGTCCACCGCCCGGTCCCGGTCCGCATGAGAGGCCCGCAGCTCGGGCGACGAGCCGGAGCGCTTCCCGGTGGGCGAGATCTCTCCCGACATGCTTCCGTCCTGGTCCTGTCGAACGTCTTCACGCGACGCAGACAGCGGCGCGACTAGAGGACTAACGCTATATCGCGACATGGGTCCCGGCCAAGACCGATGAAGAAGGTGACGCGTTGATCCGCATATCGGCCGGCCGTCGAGCACGGCTTCGCAGACCTCAAGAACTGGCGCATCCTCGGCTGGCTCGGCTGTTTCGTTTGGATCACCGAGCCCGACTACATCAAGATGCCGCGCCACCGGTGGAGGCGGGTTATGCACCGCTCGTCCCTGTTGCGCTGCTGGTAGGTTTCGCGGTCGGGCACGTGTGTGGCTGTCCCAGGTGATCCGGACGGGCGAGGCCGCCGGGAGGGGCGGGCGACGACCGATGAGTTTCTCCGTGATCCGCAGTCAGAGATCGTGGTGGGTGCGCTGCAGCCGCGAATGTGGCCGGACCGTGCACTGACCGAATCTGCTGAGAACCAGACACGAGACACCGAGGTGCCTTAGATGCGTACCCTGATCAGTACCGCCGTCATCTCCCTCGACGGCGTCGTGGAGGCCCCGGGCGGCGAGCCCGGTTACCGGAACTCCGGATGGACCTTCAAGGACATGGAATTCCTCCCCGAGGCGTTCGAGATCAAGGGCCGGGAGCAGAAGGAAGCCACCGCGATGCTGCTGGGCCGGGTCAGCTACGAGGCGTTCAGCCCGGCGTGGCCGGACATGGAGGATTTCGCCGACTACAAGGTGATGCCGAAGTACGTCGTCTCCACCACCCTCACCGAGGACTACCTGGTGTCGAACTGGGGCGAGACCACGATCCTGCGCTCGCTCGACGAGGTCGCCGCACTGAAGGAGACCGAGGGCGGCCCGATCATCGTCCACGGCAGTGCCGCCCTGAACCAGAGCCTTTCGGATGCCGGCCTGATCGACCGTTACCACCTGCTCGTCTTCCCGCTCCTGCTCGGCGCGGGCAAGCGTCTGTTCAGCGTCACGGACAAGGACACCCAGAAGCTGAAGCTGGTCGAGCACGAGGTCTACGCCAACGGCTTGCAGAAGAACGTCTTCGACGTCGTCCGCTAGGACCTGTCCGGTCGCCGTCGGCTGGGAGATGGACTTTCGTGGTCAGTCCGCCGCGGGACCGGCCGATGGCTTTCCACGTGGTGATCACTGGCTCGATCCACGACTGTCGAAGGATCCGACATCGTCGGTGAGCCGTCGCTCAGCCGCGACGTGAGCGCGAGCAGGATCGCGGCCCGCGACCGCCACGGCTCTCGGGGTGCTCACCGCTCGGCCGACTGGCGTGCCGGGGGTGGTGAGGGCGAGGGGGCGGGTGCCAGGGACGGGTTCGGGGTGTTGTCCGGAACCGGGCTGCGCAGCTCGTCGGAGAGCAGCCGGTGTGTGCCGTGCCAGGTCGGGGCGGGCGCACGGTTGCGGCGGAGGGCCGCGCGGTCGACGGCCTGGAGGGTGGCGTACAGGGCGAAACCGAGTACGAGCACGGACGCGATGAGAGCGTAGACCGGGGCGTACGCGAGGTCGAACATCGAGCGGTGCACGTCGACTTCGGAGGAGTTGACACCGAAGAAGGCGAAGAGGAGTCCGAGCGTCGCCGTCACCGTGGTGACGAAGGTGACCGCGACGACCGTACGGACGCGGCGGCGGTCGGCGGAGCGCTGCTCCGCCGACTGGACCGAGGTGAGTTCGGCGGTGGTGGCGTTGCCGAGGCGGGTCAGGCTCTGGCTGACGGCGGTGGCGTGCTCGGTCACGCCCATCGCCTCGTACAGGGCTGTGTGGTACGCCGTGGGTCGGAGGGAGGGGATGAGCGTCGCCAGGTCGGCGGGGGTCTCCACGCTGTAGCTCAGCTCGAGTTCGAGGTGGCCCGTCGCGTCCGTGATGTGCTCCAGGAGCGTACGGCGTTCATGCGGGCGGGCGCCGCCGTCCGGTCGGGTGCGGAAGTGTCGGGTGTACGAATCGGCCTCGACCCGGATCTCCCGCAGCCGGGCAGCGGAGGCGACGGCCTGGACGGCCGAGAGGAAAGCGGTGTTCTCCACGTAGTCCTGATGGCCTGTCAGCAGGCTGACATAGGGGCCCAGAGCGCCTGTCGTGGTGGGGCGGCGGTTCAGTTCGGCGGGTTGGCAGATGGAGTCGTGATCCGGGCGGGCAGGGAGGTCGGCGCGGTAGATGACGCGCTGGACCGTGTCGGGAGACGGTACGTCCTGTGCCGTGGGTGACGCGCGGAAGACCAGTTGGTGGCGCTCCTGGAGCAGGCCTGGCACGGTGGCACCGATGCGGGCTGCCGCGAACTGCTCAAGTCCCTTGTCGCCACAGGTCACCTCCGCATAGTGGAGGTCCTCGAGGAGCGGAATGCAGTCGATCAAGGAGGCCTGGACGTCGAGGGTGAGGGCGAGCAGGATCTGTCCGGACGGCGCCGTGAGATACCAGAGGACGACCGCTTCGGGGTTTGCCTGAGCGGACGCGCTCCAGCGGCGGGCCGTCACCGTGGCCGGGTCGAGCCGCTCCCGGAGCAGCACGCGGGGTAACTGATCGGCGTGCGCGTCGTAGTACGACGCCAGCCGCCCCAGCTTGAGCAGTTCGGAGGGGCGCCGCGGGCCCGTTCCGCTTACTGGCCGGTCCGGAGCGTACGTCCATGAGGTGGCGTATATCGTCGTCAGGCGGGTGCCGTTGCGGGAGACGTAGGGTGCGAACGGTGCGTCGTAGGGCTCGATCTCTGGCTCAGAGGGCGTGCCAGCGGGCGACAAGGTCCCCCCTCCTCAACGATTCCATGCGCAGGGCGAACTCCCGTGCTGCCGCGGGGTATTCGACGACGTTCTGCATCAACCAGGTGGTCATTCCGAGCTCGCGGACGGTACGCAGCGTGCGGTAGCCGGGGTCGCGGGTGACGTCCGTGCCGTACGTCTCGACGAACGCGGCGTACTCGGCGGGCGACAGCCCGAAACGGTTCACCGCCGTCGCCGTCGGCAGTAGATCCCACGCTCGCGGCCCCATGGCGACGGCCTCGTAGTCGATCAGCAGCACCTGTTGGCCATGCCGGAGCAGATTGCCTCGGTGCGCGTCACCGTGGACCAGTCCGTACGAGGAGGGGTTCGCGGCGACGAGGGTGTGGAAGTCGCCCTCCGCGGCCCGGCAGGAATCCGTGAGGAACTCCACGTCGGCTTCCCGTACGCCCTCGGCCTTGCTCAACCGCTCCCGCATGAGAGGGAAGGGGTTGAGTCTCGGAACGTCGAAGTCGGGGTCCGGAAGCGCGTGCAGCCTCCGCAGGAGTACGGCCAGATCCGAGAGCTCCGGTGTCGGCTGACTGGCCGGGATGTACTCCCAGAACGTCACCAACCGGCCCTCGGTCGTTATGGGTTGGGGCAGGTCGTCCCTGGGGCGAACCCCGGGGAATCCCTGGGCCAGCAACCAGCGCGCCGTGGCCAGTTCCTTGTCCACCTTGGCGGTGAGCGAGTCGGAACGGGCGACGCGGAAGACCAGTCCCTGGGTGGTATCGGCGAACAGTGCGTTCTCGCCGAACCTCAGCAGCTCAAGATCGCCGGGGGGGGGGTGCGCCTATTTCGCCGCAGGCCGACTTCACCGCGGCAGCGGCGGCGGCTTCGGTGAACGGCCCCTCATGTGCGGGTGCGGGGTGTTGAGAGCGGCTCATACGTGAGTGGAGTTCCCGACGGCGAACTCCAGGAACTCCGTCCAGGTGGCGGGGGAGAGGGCGAGTTGGGGGCCGGTGGTGTTCTTGGAGTCGCGGATGTGGATGGTGGCGGGGCAGGTGGCTATCTCGACGCAGTCGTCGCCGGAGCTGCCGCTGTAGCTGCTCTTGAACCAGTTCAGTTCCGTGGTGCTCATAGCGCTCCTCGCGTCCGCTCCAGCAGGCTCCGGGAGTCATCCGGGGTGAGAGCCTGTGAACGCAGTTTCGCATAGCGCATGTGGAGCACACTGATCGTTTTTGGATTGGAGACGAGCTGGCCACTTTCCTGTCCCTCGCAGTAGCCGAACCACTCGTTCTCCGGGGTCTCCAGTAGCCGGATGGGGCCGTCGAGTCCGGCGTGTACAGCGCACGCCATCGGCATCAACTGGACTTCCACGTTGCGCAGTTCGCTGACCGCCAAGACGTGGTCGATCTGCCCGCGCGTGACCTCCGTGCCGCCGGTACCCCGCTGAATGACGTGCTCCTCGATGATGAAGCTGAACGCCGTGTTGGGCCGCTCGGTGAGCAGTCGCTGACGGTCCTCGCGGGCGGCGAGCTGGGCCTCGATCTGCGAGTCGGTCAGCGCGGGCACCCGCTCGTTGAAGAGGGTGCGCGTGTACCCCTCCGTCTGAAGCAGCCCCGGCACCAGCCGGTTCTCGTACGTGTACAAGCTGATCGCCCGCTCCTCCAAATCTGCCCACTTGCGGAACCAGGAAGCCAACCCTGGCTGTCGAGTCACGTACTTGGCGGCAGCCCACAACGCCCCGAACGCGTCCAGCGCCTCCTCCGCCCGCTCGATGTACACCCGTGGCGGTAACCGCCTCCCCTGCTCGATCGACGCCACCGTGGAGGGCTGGAACCGGACCAGCGGGGCGAGTTCCTCCTGTGTCAGACCCGCCCGTTTGCGGAAAGCCTTGTGGACCAGTCCGAACGTCTTGAGACTCTCCGACGGCTCGGGCTCGTTCGTGGTGCTGTTGGTCATGCCACTTATGGTTACGCACCGTCACCGGTACTGTCCATGACGTGAACTCGTACGCGACGCGGCGTACGAGTGGCGTGGCTGGTCGATTCCCGTGCCGCACGGGACCGTTGGGGCATGCAAGGAGAAATCCGGGCCCAAGTGCCGGTTACCGTACGTACGTTCACCCAGCTCTTCAGCAGCACGCCGGGAGGGGCCCGGCTCGCGCGGCGGTTGGTCGCGCATCGGATGGACGTGTGGGGGTTCGCGTACGACATCGAGGTCAGTGAGTCCGTGACCCTGGTCGTCGCCGAACTCGCCGCGAACGCCGTGCGGCACAGGCCGGTGCGCGGGCGTGACTTTCGCGTACGGCTGGTGCTGCGCGCAGACGGCGTGCGTGTCGAGGTGGCGGATGGGCGGGCCGAGCGGCTGCCCGTGAGGTCAATACCTGAGGAGGGGTGCACCGTCTCCCGCGTGATCCGCAGACGCTCCAGGCTCTCCCGGGCTTCCTCCGGCTTTCCGGACAGCGCCGCCTGTCCGACGGGCAGACCTGAGCAGACCCCGACCAGCGTCCTCCCAGCTCAACGCGTCTCTTCGGGGGAGCCGCACCCGTACGCCTTCGCGAGGAGCGTGAGCCGATCCAGACGATGCTCGGTTGTAGTTGCGTCAGCCCCAGTTGTGATCTCCGGTGAAACCGTCGATGGACTCACGCAGGATGTCAGCATGACCTGCGTGCCGGGCAACTTCTTCGAGCAGGTGGATCAGTGCCCAGCGCAGTGAGACGGTGGCGCCGTCGAAAAATGCGAATGCGGTGCCGGTGGCGTCGATGTCGAGCTTCTCGATCGCCTCGTCGGCGGCGGTCCGGCGTGGGCATAGAAGTCCAGGATGTCTTTGGTCGGCTCGTCAGCGGCCACGTGCCAGTCGGACGCCTCGTCGCCTGCGACTTCGAAGGAAAAGGGGATCGCACTCGCGGTCGAACGTCAGGCAGAACCAGCCGAGTTCGTTGCCGGCGGGATGCTTGACCAGCCTGAGGAGGAGGCTCATACCCGACGGGGCCACCGGGCGGCGCAGTTGGTCGTCGTCGAGGCCCTCGAGTTTCCATAGGGCCGCGTCGCGGTGTCGATCCAGAGCGGTGCGCAAGCTTTCCTTGAGCAATGCTCATGACTTGTGGACAGGCCTCGGGTTGGACGCGAAGGGCGTACCTTCCCGAGTGATCGACTTCTGGTCATCGAGTAGGCCGACGCTGCACCGGGCGTGTCATGGGAAGATCCAGTTCGACGGACAAGGGGTGGAGTGTATGGGGCTTGACTACAGCTACGAGATCTTTGTGCCTGCCCAGAACGTCGCCAGGGCGCTGCTCGAGCTCACCAAGCTGGCGCCGCCAACCCGTCGAGTGACGCCGCTTACGGTCACCATGCCCGGCGGTGACCGGGTCGTCGTCCCGTTCACGTCCAACTTCAAGAGCGAGCCGGTGGATTGCTCCACAAGCGGCAGGCTTGAACTCGACACCTCAATCATGTTCGGCGTCGACGACGCGGTGCGCGAGTTCTGCGGGGACCGTGACTCCGAACCCGACGAGTTCGGGAGAGTTGAGATTGGCTACGTCTACCTCACGGTGCGGTTCGCGCCCGCGCCACACCCTCGCTTCGCGTCTCTAGAGTTCACCGCAGCCACGTCGGGGATGAGCCGGCTGTTCGAGCGATCCGCAAGCGTCAGAGCCGTGTTCACCGGCCTCACCGCCGCCAGCGGCGGAGTGTGCTGTCTACTCGACACCGAGAGCGACACCTTCCACATATGCTGGCTGAACGGTCAGCCGATCCAAGACACGGTTCCCGGCCCCTGCTTCGCCAACTACCGTGATCTTGTGGCAGTTTGGCCCGGCCAAGACCAGTGAGGAAGCATCTCACCAGAGGCTCTTGGACTACTGGCCGAACGCGGAGGAACCCGCCGCGTTCGAAACGCAATGAGACGCCGACCTGGCACAGGGACCAGCCCAACTGACTTGATGGACGCATCGGGCGTGACCCACCCTTGATATTCGAGTGAACGTGCGGGATGGGTTGCATAGGGTGACGAGCGTGGACCCAGCTGACTTCTACACCGGCATCGTCGCAGAGCTCTACGGACCGCTGAAGTCCTTCTCCCAGGACCCCGAGCCCTATGCAGCCTTCATTCAGCAAGCCGGCATGCCGGCACTGGAGCTGGGATGCGGGGACGGTGATCCTCTGCTCGAACTGCGCCTACGCGGACTGGAGGTCGAGGGCGTCGACTCCTCCGCGGACATGCTGGAACGCCTCCGGCGCCGGGCAGATGAGCAAAGCATCCGTACCACCGTGTTCCACCAGCGTATGGAAGCTTTGAACCTGCCCCGTCGCTACCGGGCGATCTTCCTCGCCGGGCCGACCTTCACCCTGCTCCCCGACGACGGCGCGGCGCTGGCCGCCCTGCGCGGCATCCGCGCTCATCTGGCGGAGGGCGGCGTCGCCCTGGTGCCTCTGTTCATCCCCGCACCGACCCCGGCCGAACAGATCGGCCGTGTGCGCACGGCCGCCGCACCCGACGGCGCCGAGCTGCGAGTGTCCGTCGTCGCTGAGCAACGCGACGAGACAGCTCGGACACAGACGACGCTTCTGCGCTACGAACGCCACCACGGCTCAGACAGCAGCGTTGTAGAGCGCCCGTGGATTTTGCATTGGTACACCCGGGACCAGTTCGAGAAGCTGGCCGCGACCGCCGGCCTGACCGTGAGTGCGGTCACCGATCCGGACGGCAAGCCCGCCCCCGCCAGTGTCACCGACCTGCTGCACTTCCGGCTCCAAGCCACCTGACCCCTCCCTTGAGCAGGTCCGGGACAACTCTCCGCTACTGCTCGCCAAGATCTGGGCCAGAACCCACTTCACACCGCCTGATCTTTATGGACCATCCGCAAACTGGGGCGTGCACCCCCGCTCGGCGAGCAGGGGCCGCACCTCGCCGATGGCCCGAGCGGTCCATACCGAACCAGCAGGCCAGCGCGCAGCCGGTCGACGAACACCAGCCGGTATTTCGCACCGGCACCCACTGCCCGTTTCCGCTGCCGGGAGGCGAGTTTGGCCTGGTGGCGCTCGTGCCGCAACGGGCCGATCTCAGCGACGAGTTCGGCGATCACATCGACTGTCAGGCCCGTGATCCGCTGGTTGCTGATGATCCCTGCACGAGTCGTGTTCCCCACCGCATGACCGTGATCAACGATCAAGAGCTCGACGTCTCATCGCCCACCATGCACGAGCTCGTTTTAGCCGGCGCTGGGCGCCATTCAAGTTCGTCACACGCGAGCGGTGTGCTGGCACTGTCGGTCGGCTCGGGCTCGTTCATGGTGCTGTTGGTCATATCGCCCATGATTACGCACCGTTACCATTACTGCCCGCGGCGTGAACTCGTACGCGACGCGGCGTACGAGTGGCGTGGCTGGTCGATCCCCGTGCCGCACGGGACCGTTGGGGCATGCAAGGAGAAATCCGGGCCCAAGTGCCGGTCATCGTACGTACGTTCACGCAGCTCTTCAGCAGCACGCCGCGTGGGGCCCGGCTCGCGCGGCGGCTGGTCGCGCATCGGATGGATGCGTGGGGGTTCGCGTACGACAGTGAGGTCAGTGAGACCGTGACCCTCGTCGTCGCCGAACTCGCCGCGAACGCCGTGCGGCACGGGCGGGTGCGCGGGCGGGACTTCCGCGTACGGCTGGTGCTGCGGGAGGACGTCGTGCGTGTGGAGGTGGCCGACGGGCGGACCGATCGGCTGCCGGTGCTTCAGGGGACACCCGATCCGGTGGACGAGGGCGGGCGCGGGCTACTGCTCGTCTCGGCGCTCGCCGGACGGTGGGGAGTTGAGCCGCGTGCGGGTGGGGCCTACAAGGTCGTCTGGGCGGAAATCCGGATGTGACGGGCGGGCGGGGGCAGTTGCCCCGTCCAGGTCGCCCGGCGAACACGTGTCGGCCGCTCAGTGTTCATGTTTCGCATCGAATCTCCTTGTGGCATGCGCCCGTAGGGGCGGGGCGGGACTCAGGAGGCGTCATGGGGCACACGCACGGACACGAGCACGGGCATCATCACCACCACCATCACGACAGCACGGGTGCGTCTCTGCCCGCCGCCTTCGACACCTCCGTGCCCGACGAGGCGCTGACCCCCGACCAGCAGTCGCGTCGCTCGCTGCTGCGCCGGGCCGGGCTGCTCGGTGCGGGCCTGGCCGCCGGCAGTGTCCTCGCGCAGGGGGCCACCGCCGCCCCGGCGTACGCCACCACGAGCGGCAGCCGCAAGAAGAACGGCTTCCTCTGGCTGGCCGGTGACCACCACATCCACACCCAGTACAGCAACGACGGCAAGTACCGCGTCGTCGACCAGGTCCGCCAGGGTGCACGGCACGGCATGGACTGGTTGGTCATCACCGACCACGGCAACACCACGCACGCCAAGATCGGTGTGGAGAAGGTCAACCCCGACATTGTCGAGGCGCGCGACGCGTACGAGGACACCCTCGTCTTCCAGGGCCTGGAGTGGAACATCCCGGCCGCCGAGCACGGGACGGTCTTTGTCCACCCCGGCAAGAACGAGGTCTCTGTCCTCAAGCAGTTCGAGACCGACTACGACGGCAGCGTGAAGGGGGCGAGCGACTCGTCGCCCGCCAATGAGGCGCTCGCCATCGCGGGTCTCAACTTCCTTGCGGAGCAGGTCCAGCGGCGCAAGGTCAAGGACGCGCTGATGCTCGCCAACCACCCGGCGCGGCGCGGTGTCGACTCGCCGCACGAGATCCGCGGCTGGCGCGACGCGACCGGCTCGGGCCGCCAGATCGCGGTCGGATTCGAGGGCGCTCCGGGGCACCAGGCGGCAGGTATCGCCGCGCCGCTGGGTATGGGCCGGGCCCGTGGCATCTACGACAACAACCCGAGCGCCAACTCCTTCGCCGGGTACCCGCTGGAGAGCTACCGCACCTGGGGCGGCTTCGACTGGATGACCGCCACGGTCGGTGGCCTGTGGGACAGCCTCCTCGCGGAGGGCAAGCCCTGGTGGATCACCGCCAACTCCGACTCCCACCAGGTGTACACGGACACCGCCGTACGCGGCGGCCCGGACGCCGACTACGCCATCAACGGCAAGTACGCCGACCCGGTCTACGGCGGCAAGATCGACCTCACGCAGGGCGACTACTGGCCCGGCCAGTACAGCCGTACGCACGTCGGCGCCGACGGATTCTCCTACGCGGCCGTGATGGACGGCATCCGCGCCGGGCGCGTGTGGGTCGACCACGGGCAGCTCATCAGCGGTCTCGACGCGCGGGTGGCGGGCGGCAGCCGCTGGGCCACGCTCGGCGGGGCGCTGCACGTCAAGAAGGGCACGAAGGTCACGCTGACGGTCGACCTGGGACTGGCGGGCGGCGCCAACTGGGCGGGATACGTGCCGAAGTTGGCGCGCGTCGATGTCATCCAGGGCGATGTGACGGGCGCGGCCTCGGACCGGGACACGCTCACCGCTCCCACCGCGAAGGTCGTGAAGTCGTACGAGGTGAACAAGTCCACCGGCACCGTGCGCCTCACGTACGACCTCGGTGCGGTCGACCGCCCGGTGTACGTCCGGCTGCGCGGCACCGACGGCAACCGCTCCGCCGTCGGCCTCAATGGCTCCGCGGTCGACCCGGCGGGCCCGGCCGTGGATGTCGTCGGCGACGCGGACCCGTGGAAGGACCTGTGGTTCTACTCCAACCCGGTGTGGGTCCTGCCGTCGTGACCGAGCGGTACACCGGGCGGTACGTCGTCGGAGTCGACACCGGCCACGCGGGAACCCTGCAGGCGGCAGACCGTCTGCTCCGTGGGCTTGCTGGCGAACTCGGCCTGGGTGCGGATGTGTTGGGCTGTACGCACCATGTGCGGGACGGGCGGCATCCGCATACGGCGCTGTCCTTCGCCGTGACGTCGGAGCGTGCGGCCCGCTCGGCCTGGCAGCGGCTGGCCGAGAGGGAGTTCGGCGCGGCTCTCGGCGCCGATCGCCACGGGCCCGCCGAGCTCGCGGCCGGTGCCGCCCAGGCCGCCGCCGAGCACACCGTACGCACCGGTGGCCGGGCCGTCCTGTACGGCGGGGTGGAGTCGCTCACCGGGACGGTGACCGTCGCCCGGCTGCTGGCCGACTCCGCGGTGGACCGGATCGCCGTACTCGGCGCACCCGGCAGCCCCGAGCCCGAGCTGCGGATGGTCACACGTGACCACGTACGTCCCGAGTGGCGCGACGGGCAGCTGGTCCTGGCGGCGATGCCGGCCGCGGGCGGGACGCTGGTCCCGTTCGAGGTGCCGGACCCGACGCCGTGCTGCGCCGACCACTGAGGCGACAGCGGGCAGTCGAGAGCAGTCGGCTGGAACTGTGGTGAAGGTTCCAGCCGACGTCGCTCCCCCACGAGCACGCTGGGTGAGGCACGGCTGCTCCTCGGGGGAGTGGGGGGGGCGGGTGGGGTGGTTCTCCCTGGGGTTGCCGCCGGCGTCGCGAAGGTTGCCGGACCCGCTATCTTCGATGCGATCATCCGACAGTCGGAGCTGGCATGCAGAAAACAGAGGAACTCGCCGAGGAGGCGGAAGCGGGCGTCGTGGTCCCCGCGAGGGCCGACGACGCCCCCGTACGGGACTGGCCCCGGTTCTGGCCGCTCCTGCTGGGAGCGGCCGTCCTCTCCGGGCCGGTGCTCTTCGTCGTCAGCCGGTGGATGGACCAACCGGCCATGCAGGCCTGGCGGACCGTCTGTCTCGCCATCACCATCCAGGCGGTGCCCTTCCTGCTGCTCGGCACGGCCCTGTCCGGCGCGATCAACGCGTTCGTGCCGGCGCGGGTGTTCAGCCGGATGCTGCCCCGGCGGCCCGTGCTCGCCGTCCCGGTCGCGGGAGTCGCCGGGGTCGTCCTGCCCGGCTGCGAATGCGCGTCGGTGCCGGTCGCGAACAGCCTGATCAGCCGCGGCGTCACCCCGGCCGCCGCCTTCGCGTTCCTGCTGTCGGCCCCCGCCGTCAACCCGATCGTGCTGACCGCCACAGCCGTCGCCTTCCCCGGCAGCCCCGCCATGGTCCTGGCCCGGTTGCTCGCCTCGCTCGCCACCGCCGCCCTGATGGGCTGGCTGTGGCTCTGGCTGGGCCGCGAGGAGTGGCTCCGGCCGGCCGTGCGACACACCGGGCACCGGCCGGGGCACAGCCGCTGGAACGAGTTCCGGCGCGGCTTCCAGCACGACTTCCTGCACGCGGGCGGCTTCCTGGTCCTCGGCGCCATGGCGGCGGCGACCTTCAACGTGGCGGTCCCGCGCTCCGTACTCGACGCGTTCTCCGGCTCGCCCTGGCTGTCGGTGCTTTTCCTGGCGGCGCTCGCCATCCTCCTCGCGGTGTGCTCCGAGGCCGACGCGTTCGTGGCCGCCTCCCTGACCGGCTTCTCGCCGACCGCGCGGCTGGCGTTCATGGTGGTCGGCCCCATGGTCGACCTGAAGCTGATCGCCCTCCAGGCGGGCACCTTCGGACGGGCCTTCGCGGTCCGCTTCTCCACCGCGACCACCGTCGTCGCGGTCGTCTGCAGCGTGCTGATCGGAGGGATCCTGCTGTGAAACGCCATGCCCAGATACTCCTGCTCGTCCTCAGCGGCCTCGGCCTGCTGCACGCCTCGCTCTTCACCGACCTGTGCCTCAGGTACGTCAAGGAGGGGATGCGTCCGATACTGATCGCGTCGGGGGTGCTGCTGCTCCTGCTGGGGCTGGCGGACGCGATGCTGCACCGGAGACAGGACGGAGGCGATGAGCACGACAGCCACGACGGCCACGACGGCCACGGTCACGATCACTCCACCGCGCCCCGTGTCTCCTGGCTGCTGTTCCTCCCCGCGCTGAGTCTGCTCCTCTACGCCCCGCCCGCTCTCGGCGCGTACACCGCCTCCCGTGAGGCTCCCAAGGCCGTCGTGGAGCAGGAACACTTCGATCCGCTGCCCGCGATCTCGCCGGTCCCCCTCACCCTCACCGAGTTCACCAGCCGCGTACAGCAGGACCGCGAGCAGGCCATCAAAGGACGTAGTGTCCGGATGACCGGCTTCGTCACGCCGGACAAAGAGGGCGACGGCTGGTACCTGACCCGGATCATGTTCAACTGCTGTGCGGCGGACGCCCAGTCCGTGAAGGTGCGGATCTACGGGACCCCGGCTCTGTCCGCCAACACCTGGGTGACCATCACGGGAGCCTGGCACCCCGGCGGAACCCTTGGCACGAGCTCCGCCCCGGCCGCCCTCGACGCCCGTACCGTCAAGAAGGTCGACCGGCCGGCGAACGGATACACGGACGCCCTTCCTCTCACCCCCTCCTGACGCGCCGGTCCGGGGCATCCCGCCGTCACTCCGTCACTCCGTCACTCCGTCACCCGTTCACCCCTGTGTAGTGCCGCAGGCTCCAGCGCCACAGCAGCCGGGAGCCCAGATACGCGAGCAGCCCCACCAGCGGCGAGGCCGCCGCCAGCCAGTACGGCACCCCTGAGTCGCCCCCGTGACCGGTCAGCACCGCGGCCGGGAAGTACGCGACGAACGCCAGCGGCAGCCCGAACGTGAGGAAGCCGCCGACCGCGCGCGGCAGCACATTGAGCGGGTAGCTGCCGAACGTGCCGAGCAGTTCCTCCAGCCAGCGGCCCCAGTAGTCGGCGGCCGGAAAGCGGAGGGAGGCGCAGGCCACCGCGGTGAACAGGGCCGCCTCCAGGAGCATGCCGCCCAGCACGCACACGACAAGGTACGTGATCCGGCCCGCGTTCCAGTCCAGGTGGCTGCGGGTGAGCGCGCTCGCCATCAGGCCCGCGGCCACCGTCAGGTCACCGATCGCGTTCGTGGGGAAGAAGGACAGCTGGAGCTGCCGGTGGACGGGCATCGGGCGCACCAAGTACGTGTCGATGACGCCCTCTTGGATGTGCCGGGCCAGACCGTGCACCCGGCCCAGGAAGAGCACGAACAGACCGTGCGCCAGCATCCGCGTCGCGGCGATCAGCAGGACGTCCTCGCTCGCCCAGCCGCCCATCCCGGTGAACCGGGTGAGCAGCACGGTCGCGAAGACGATCACCGAGACCTGCCAGATCGCGCCGATCGCGATCATCATCAGAAACTCGGAGCGATACTCCAGCTGTGCACGGAAGTTGAGGCGCGTGATGCGCCACACGATCCGAAAGGAATCCAGCGACATGCTCAGCCTCCCTGCGAGATCACGCGCCGGGCGGCGCGCCGCCACAGCAGCCGGGTGAACAGGGCGAGCGCCACCACCCAGGCGGCCTGCAATGCGAGTTCGGGGCCCGCGTCGGACACCGGGATCCGGCCCACGTACAGCGACAGCGGCACACTCAGCGTCGCCTGGAACGGCAGGAAGCGGCTGAGTGTGATGAACCAGTCCGGGAAGAACCACAGCGGCGCGTACACCCCGGACAGCAGGTTCTGCGCGAAGATCAGGATCAGCATCGCGGCGCCGTTGCGGAGCGTCCAGAAACACAGCTGGTCGATGACGAGCATCACGTAGTACAGAACCCACTGGCCGAGCAGCACGCTCACCGCGAACGCTCCCGCCGCGGCGGCCGACTTGGGGGGATCGACGACTCCGACGGCCAGACAGACCGCGTATCCGGCGAGCGCCCACACGAACCCGTAGACCTGCTCGCCGAACGCCCGCAGCGCGTAGTAGCGCTGCGGGGGCAGCGGGCGCAGATACCAGTACACGATGGTGCCGAAGTGCATGTGCTGCTGGACGGTGTCCCGGCCGGAGTACTGGTCCAACTCCCGGATGCGGGTGGCCAGTACGGCGAGTACGGCGTACGTGACCGCCTGGTCGCGGGTGAGTCCGGCGGTGGTGCCGGTCTGCGCGTACAGGCCGCGCCACAGCGACGCCACCAGCACCACCTGCACGGTGAGGCGCAGCAGCGCGGCGGTCATCCGGGGCGGGGTGTGCAGCTCGCCGAGCGGGGTGACCCGGGCGGCCCGCCAGCCGCTCGGGAGGGACAGGCTCACTCGGCCACCGCCTGAGCCGACTCGGGAGCCGACGCCTGGACGTACGCCGCCCGCATCACGTCCTCGAGGTCGGCCTCGTCGATCGCGAGGTCCGTCACCTCGTACCGCTCGATGACGAGCTTGAGCGCCTGGTGGACCGTCGGGGCGGCCGGACCGTCCGGTCCGAACACCACCTGCGGGCCCTCCCGGCGCAGCAGCGCGATCCCCGGCAGTGGCGCGACGGGGGCCTGCGGATCGGCGAGCGTGGCCCGCACCTGCCAGGTCGAGCCGAACGTGCGGCGGATCTCGTCCAGGGTGCCGTCGAGGACGAGACGCCCGTGGTTGATCAGGACGACACGCTCGGCGAGCCGCTCGACCTCCGTCATGTCGTGCGTGGTGAGCAGCACCGTCCGGCCGCGCGACTCCACCTGGTGCTTGAGGAAGCCGCGCACCTGTTCCTTGACCACCACGTCCATGCCGATGGTGGGCTCGTCGAGGAACACCACGGGCGGGTCGTGCAGCAGCGCGGCGGCGAGATCGCAGCGCACCCGCTGGCCGAGGGAGAGATGGCGCACGCGGGTGTCCCAGAAGGTGGACAGTTCGAGCAGCTCGTCGAACTCGCCGAGGCGGACGCGGTGCTCACGCTCCGGCACTCCGTAGATGTCGCGCAGGATCGCGAACGACTCACGCACCGGCAGGTCCCACCACAGCTGGGTACGCTGCCCGAACACCGCGCCGATGTTGCGCGCGTTGCGCTCGCGCTCCCGGTACGGGACCACACCCGCGACGCGTGCCTCGCCGGACGTCGGGGTGAGGATGCCGGTGAGCATCTTGATGGTGGTGGACTTGCCCGCGCCGTTCGGCCCGAGCAGGGCGAGCAGTTCGCCGGGGGCCACGTCGAAGGAGACGTCCGAGACGGCCTCCTTCGCGACCCGCTCCGGGCTGACCAGGGACTTGAGGACGCCGGTGAAGCCGGGGCGGCGGACGGTGGTGTGAAAGGTCCGGGACAGGCTTCGTACTTGGATGCTTCCGCTCACGAAGAGGCCTTTCGGGTCAGGGCGATCAGCCACACGGTTGCCGCGAGGGAGGCGGCGGACAGCACGGTCAGCAGCCATGGCACCGCGTGGATCCCCGACACCTCGATGCCCGCGCCGAGGAGCGGGGGAGCCGCGACACCCCCGATCATCGAGGCCGCGATCACCCAGGCGCCGGCGCTTTTCGCCTGGGGGAGGGCGCTGTTGAGCCAGGGCAGCCCGGTCGGGAAGACGGGCGCGATGAAGAGGCCCACACCGGCGTACGCCACCGGGGCCGCCCCCGGAATCAGCGCCAGCAACAGGCAGACCGTCATCCCGGCCGCGCAGACCGCGAGGATGCGCTCGGGCGCGTACCGCAGGGTGATCGGGACGACGAGGAAGCGGCCGGCTGTCAGCATCAGCCAGTACACGGAGGTGGCGGAGGCGGCGACCGTCGCGCTGTAGCCGACGGTCTCCAGGTGGGTGGGCTCCCAGCCACCGACGCCCGCTTCGACGGCGACGTTCAGTATGTACAGGGCCAGGAAGCCGACGAGCACGCGCGAGAGCAGTCCGCCGGAAGCGGGCTTCTCGCCGAGGCTCGGGGCGGTCCGGGGCGGTTCGCTGCGGACGCCGCCCGTGCACAGGATCAGCGCCCCCGCGAGCACGGCGCAGGCACCGAAGGCGTACGCGTAGTCGCCGGGACCCAGCCAGGCGACGAGCGCGGGGCCGAGCACCGCGCCGATGCCGAAGTGGGCGTTCAGGACGTTCAGCATGGCCGTCGACCG
Organism: Streptomyces sp. SD15; assembly: GCF_054462255.1. Lineage (NCBI taxonomy): Bacteria > Bacillati > Actinomycetota > Actinomycetes > Kitasatosporales > Streptomycetaceae > Streptomyces > Streptomyces sp. SD15. The sequence continues at coordinate 56,155 of NZ_JBTLMO010000018.1, forward strand.
GTCGCCGAAACCGACCGCGAACAACTGGTTGAGGCCGTAGTCGATGCCGCCGAAGCCGAGCCCGCCGAGGAAGGCGGCGGCGAGGGCGAACGGCCAGTTCGGGGCGAACGCGAAGCCCGCGCCGCCCACCGCCATCAGGGCGTAACTCGCAGCGAGCAGAGCTCTGTTGGAGATACGGGAGTGGATCGCGTTGAACGTCAGGACGCCCGCGACACCGCCGGTGAAGTGCAGGCTCAGACCGAGGCCCGCGACGGAGGGAGTCAGGCCGTACTCCTCGCGCAGGCCCGGGACGGCCGGGCCGTAGAGCGCCTGGAGCATGCCGATGAGAACGAATCCGACGCACGACGCGACCGCGGCCGGTCGGCTGAAAAGCCGACCGGCCGCAGTCTTCGTGAGGGTGTCAGTCATGAATCTCCGAGAAGACGAACGTGAATTCCGTGGGAGCGGCCCGCAGTTGGTACTGGGGCAGCGCGCCCGGACCGCAGGACTGCGAGCCGATGCCCTGCTGGCCGTGGTCGAGGTTGACCCACACCGTGTCGCCCGCCGACAGGTCGGTCTGGTGCTCGGCGGTGTCGAGCTGCTCCGACGTCCAGCGGCGCGCGGTGAACCAGAACTCCGGCTCGCCCTCGACCCGCAGCCCGCCGATCTCCGCCCAGCGGACGTCGGGGCGTGCGCCGTTCTCCTGCGGACGGACGTACGGCGTCTGCAGCGCGTCCACCGTCGACTCCCAACGCCCCACCATCGAGGCCGCCTTGGTGTCCGGATAGCCCTCACCGGGTCCGCCGCCGAACCACTTCACATGGTTCGCCGAGCCCGCGAGACCGAGTCGGATCCCGAGCCGGGGCAGGGGCAGCGTCCAGTCGCCCTCGGGCGCCACGGACACGGTGAGCCGCAGCCGCGTCCCGTCGGACGTCCACCGGTACACCGTGCGCAGGCCCACCTCCCGGGCGGCGGGCGCCACCCGGGTCCGTACCGTCAGCGCGTCCTCGTCCAACTCCACCGCTTCCAGGCGGTGTTGCATGCGGTGCAGACCCAGCTCGCGCCAGAGCGGGCCGTACCGCAGATCGGGCTGCCACGCCGTGCCGTTGTCGTTGTCGGTCGGCGCCCGCCACACGTCCAGGCGCAGCCCGGTGACGTCGACCCCGCCGATCGTCCGCAGCGCACCGGTACGGGCGTCGAAGGCGGCCGGGCCCAGGGTGATCTGCCGCTCACCGAGCACCGGAGCGTCACTCTGCTTCACCGGCGTCGACGGGCGTGGTGAAACAGGGAGTTGAGCCCACGCCACCACATGTCCCTGTGGCCCCCACGCGGCCTCGGCCGCGAGCAGCGCCCGCACGGTCCACCGCGTCTCGCCGCCCCGCGTGTCCGCGGTGGGCGGCGGAAGCTTCACGTCCGCGGACTCGCCCGGGAGGAGCGGGGGCACGGACAGCGCGCCCGTCTCGACGGTCTCGCCGTCGACGTCGTAGGACCACTCGAAGGCCAGCGCGGACAGGTCGGCGAAATCGTACGCGTTCGTCACCCGTACGGTCCCGTCCGAACCGGCACCGTCGATCCGGACCGGCTCGATGACCCTCTTGTACTCGACGAGACCCGGCGACGGCGTCCGGTCCGGGAACAGCAGCCCGTCGCAGACGAAGTTCCCGTCGTGCAGCTCCTCGCCGAAGTCGCCGCCGTACGCGAACCCGTAGCGCTCGTCCTGGATGCCGTGGTCGATCCACTCCCAGATGAAGCCGCCCTGGATACGGTCGTACGACTCGAAGAGGTGCTGGTAGTCGGCGATCCCGCCGGGGCCGTTGCCCATGGCGTGCCCGTACTCGCAGAGGATGAAGGGGAGCCCGCGTCGCCTGTGGGTGCCTCCGTCCTGGCCCCGGCCGATCCGCTCGACCTCGGCGTGGTCGGCGTACATCCGTGAATAGACGTCCGTGTCCCGGCAGTCGATGTCGCCCTCGTAGTGGATGAGCCGCGAGGCGTCCCGGCCGCGGATCCACTCGGCCATGGCGGTGAGCCCGCGTCCGGTGCCGGCCTCGTTGCCGAGGGACCAGATGACGATCGACGGATGGTTCTTGTCGCGCTCGACCATGCGGGCCGCGCGGTCGAGCAGGGCCGGGGTCCAGCGGTCGTCGTCGACGGGATTGTCCCGCCAGTCCTGCTCGACGAAGCCGTGGGTCTCCAGGTCGCACTCGTCGATGACCCACAGGCCGTACTCGTCGCACAGGTCGAGGAAGGCGGGGTGCGGCGGGTAGTGCGAGGTGCGGACGGCGTTGATGTTGTGCCGCTTCATCAGCAGCACGTCCTCGCGCATGGTCTCCAGGTCGAGCGCGCGGCCCCGCTCGGGGTGCCACTCGTGCCGGTTGACGCCCTTGAAGAGGATCGCCTGGCCGTTGACCTTGATCAGCCCGTCCTCGAGCACGACCGTGCGGAAACCGATCCGCAGCGGCACGCGCTCGCCCTCCGTGGCCAGCACACCGTCGTACAGCCGCGGTATCTCGGCACTCCACGCCTCGACCGGCACGGTGACGGACTCGCCGGTCGCGACATCGATGTCCAGGGCGGGCACGGTGACCCGCCCGTCGACGTCGGAGTCGACGCGCAGGGTCCCCAGCCCTTCGGCAGGGTCGTACGAGGCGTGCACGAAGAAGTCGAGCACGCCGCCCGCCGGGCGGTGCAGCAGCGTGACGTCCCGGAAGATGCCGGGCAGCCACCACTGGTCCTGATCCTCCAGGTACGAGCCCGCCGACCACTGGTGGACGCGGACCGCGAGCACATTCCCGCTCGGTTGCAACAGATGGCCCACCGCGAACTCGTGCGGCAGCCGGGAGCCCTTGAACTCGCCGATGTCCGTGCCGTTCAGCCAGACGCGGGCACAGGACTCGACACCGTCGAAGCGGAGCACCGTGCCGCCGTCCGAGGGCCAGTCGGACGGCAGATCGAAGGTGTGCAGATGGTCGCCGGTCGGGTTCTCGGTCGGTACCCGGGGCGGGTCGACGGGGAACGGGTAGAGGTGGTTGGTGTAGATCGGTGCGCCATGACCCTGCAGCACCCAGTGACCGGGGACCGAGACCTCGGCCCAGTCCCCGGCGTCGTACCCCGCAGCCGCGAAGGAGTCGTCCTCGGCGTCCGCGGTGGGAGACAGACGCAAGCGCCAACTGCCGTTCAGTGACAAGGTTCTGGCATCGGAAGACGCGTACCGGGCGCGCGGCGGAAGCGCCCCGCTGCCGGGCGAGACGTCCTCGACATAGTCAATGGCGGTAGGTGCACGGAAAGACATCGGTCTCCTGTCGGCCCTTGAGGTGACTCAGCCCTTGATGCCCGTCTGCGCGATCCCCTGCACCAGCCAGCGCTGGAGGAAGAGGAACACGAACAGCAGGGGCAGGATGGAAATGGCCGTGGCCATGAAGATCAGGTGGTAGTTGACGGTCTGGTTGGTCATGTAGTTCGAGAGCGCGACCTGGACGGTCCACGCGCTCGGGTCCTGGCCGATGACCAGCGGCCACAGGAAGGAGTTCCAGCCGTTGATGAAGGTGATGGTCGCCATCGCCGCGAAGAAGTTCAGCGAGTTCGGCACCACGACACGCCAGTACGCGCCCCAGTAGCCGAGCCCGTCCACCCGCGCCGCCTCCTCCAGCTCCTTGGGGAACCCCAGGAAGTACTGCCGGAAGAGGAAGCAGGTGAAACCACTGAAGAGGCCCGGGATGATCAGACCGCGATAGGAGTCGATCCAGCCCAGGGACGAGACCAGCACGAAACCCGGCACGAAGGTGACGGCGGTCGGCACCATCAGGGTGAACAGGACCCCGTAGAAGATCTTGTTGGCGTGCTTGTACGGGATGCGGGCCAGGCCGTATCCGGCGAGCGAGCAGACCAGCAGGGTGCCGACGGTGTGCAGGACGCCGACGATCAGCGAGTTCACCATCGACTGGCCGAAGTCGGTCGTCGTGTCCTTGAACGGCTCGGTGATGTTGCCCCACTGGATGTCCGTGGGGAAGAGCGCCCAGTCCTCACCGGTGATCTCGGCGTCGGTGGAGAAGGCGTTGCGGAGCATGACGTAGAACGGGATCAGGAAGAGGAAGGCGGCGACGCCGGTGGCGGCGTACAGGCCGGCGGAGCTCATGACCCCCCGGCCGCGTCCGGCGCGGGGCGGTCGTCCGGCCGGGGCGGTTTTTGTCACCTCAGGTGCGGTCGTGGTCACTTGGACTCCTCACCCCTTCCAAAGCCCATGATCTTGCCCTGGAACAGGGTGATGACGACGATCAGCAGGGTCAGGATCACCGCGCCCGCGCTGCCCGCCCCGTAGTCCTGGCTGTCACCGAGGGCGGTGTAGTACAACTCGACGAGCGGTGGCCGTCCCCAGGTGGTCTTCGACAGCAGGTTGAAGAACTCGTCGAAGGCCTGGTAGGCGGCGATCAGCAGCAGCAGGATCACCGCCGTCGAGGTCGCGCGCAGTTGCGGCAGCGTGATGTGCCAGAAGGTCTGCCACCCCGGCTTGGCGCCGTCGATCGCGGCGGCCTCGTACAGCTCGCCGGGGATGTTCTGCAGTGCGGCGAGGAACAGGATCATGTAGAAACCGGACTGCAGCCACAGGCGCGCGGAGACGATGACCAGCCAGTACCACGGCGGATCGGGGTTGGCGAGCCAGGCGATGTTCTCGACGCCGAACCAGCCCAGCACGGTGTTCGCCAGGCCGAAGCGGACACCGTTGAAGAGGGACATCTTCCAGATGAGGGAGGCGGCGACATAGCTGCAGGCGGTCGGCAGGAAGAAGACCGACCGGAAGAACGCCCGCATGAACCGGAGCCGGTTCACCATCAGGGCCAGCCCGAGCGACAGCGCCCAGGTGGTGGGCACGATGATCGCGGCGAAGACGGTGAAGGTGCCGAGGGCGCCGGTGAAGTTGTCGTTCTCCAGCATGAACCGGTAGTTGTCGAAACCGACGAACGTGCTGGGTGTGACGGTGAAGCGGGCCTCGAAGAAGCTGAGCCAGACGCTCCAGCCGATCGGGACGTAGACGAAGATCAGCAGGCCGATGAGGAACGGCCCGGTGAAGAGCCAGAAGTTGAAGGTGCCGCTGCCCCGCAGCCCCCGCCGTGGCTTGGCCGGGGAGGCCTTCGCCGGGGCGGGGTGCGCGAGGTCGCGCGAGGTGGTCGTCGACATGTCGTGATCCGTCCGGCGACTATCCGAAGAGTTTCTTCAGCTCGGTGTTGACCGCCTTGTCGCACGTGTCGAGCGCGGCTTCCGGGTCACCGTCCTTGCGGACGGAGTCGGCGAACATATCCTCCGTCGCCTTGATCATGGCCTGGGTCCAGCCGATGTTGTCGAAGTGCCCGTAGTCGCTGAAGAGCTTGACGCCCTCGGCCGGCAGACCCGACTTGAGCTTCTCGGCGGACTCGGCGATCGAGGTGCGTGGCGGGATGTGGAAGCCGTAGGAGAGGGCCCAGTCCTCCTGGTACTCCTTCTGGTCGAGCCACAGCCACTTCACGTACTCCTTGGCCTCGTCGACCTTGTTGCCCTTGGCGTTGACGAACATCGACCAGCCGCCGTTGTAGACCGAGGGCTTGCCGGCGTCGCCGACCTTCGGGAAGGGGAAGATGCCGAGGTCGTCGCCGAGCGCCTGCTGCATCACCGGCATCGCCCACATGCCGCAGAACTGGATGGCCGTGAGGCCCTGGGTGAATGCGGACGGGTCCCAGTAGTCGGCCGGGGCGTCGAGGAGGAGGTCACCGCTGGTGAACAGCTTGCGCATCGCCTTGAGGCCCTCGACGACACCGTCCGTGTGATAGGCGGGTTGGTTCTTCTCGTCGAGGGTGTCGGCGCCGGCCGCCCAGATCATCGGGCGGATGACCGCCTGCAGCGTGTTGCCGAGGTAGAGGCCCTTGACCTTGTCCGTGGTGAGCTTGGCGGCGGCCTCGATCAGCTCGTCGAGCGTCTGCGGCACGCCGACGCCGGCCGCCTCCAGCATCGACTTGCGGTAGAAGAAGAACTGCGGGTCGTCGATCATCCGGACGCCGTATATCTTCCCGTCCACCGTGTGCGAGGCGATGTCGGCCTGGTTGAAGTCGTCCTTGACCGGATCGATGATGTCCGTCAGATCGGCCACCTGACCGCTCTTGATGAGCTGGATCTGCGGGTGGAACTCGAAGAGGTCGGGCGCGTTCTTGGTGAGCAGGCTCGCGAACAGCTTGCTCTCGAAGTTCGCGCCGGTGATCCACTGCGTGGTGACGTCGGCCTTGTCGTAGGCCGCCGCGTACTTCTTGATCGCCTGCTCGGTGCCCGTCTCGCCGTAGGCGTGGAAGTACTGGACGAGGCCGTTGCCCGAACCGCCACCACTGCGGCCGTTGTTGCTGCCGCACGCGGCGAGCGGGCCCAGTGCGGCCAGGCCCGCGGCGGCCCTCAGTACGGATCGACGGTCCCAGTTGTTGCTCATCGCCGACATGTTGACGTCCTTGTCTCGAGTACGGCTACGGCTCGAATTCGCTGTGCGGAGCGGGACGTTAACCTTCGGCTAAGGCTTCGGCAAGGGGTTGGACGAAGTCTGTTCGAAGCGTTGCTTCCGGTTCGGGGGGCCGAACGGTGCGGTGGGCGGGCGGGCTGCCCGGAGGGCTCACCAGCCCCCTCAGGGGGCTGACGTCACTGCCGTCATGAAGCTGGTGCGGTACGGCTCTTCGCGGCCGTGGTGCGCTTGGCGGGCCTCTGCCCGACCGGCTGGAGCGCCCCTTCCAGGGCGAACGTCGCGGCTCCGAGGCAGACCGGATCGGTCGGAATGGGGGAGAGGACGATCTCGGTGGCGGCCAGCGGACGCCTCAGCGCGTGCCGGGCGACCGCCTCGCGCACCTCATGGAGCAGCGGTTCGCCGAGCGTGGCGGCGACCCAGCTGCTGAGTACGACGACTTCGGGGTTGAGGAGGTTGACGAGGTCCGCGATGCCGGCGCCGAGGTAACGGGCGGTGTCCCGCACCACCTTGAGCGCCACCGGGTCGTGTGCGGCGACAGCGCGGGACAGCGCGTCGATCGTGGCGGTCTGGTCCTCGGGGTGCAGCAGCGGGCTCTCCGGGCTCGACTCGCGCAGGTTCAGCATGATTCCGGGCGCCCCGACATACGTCTCCACGCAGCCGTGATTGCCGCAGTGGCACGGCCGCCCGTCCAGCACCAGCGTCGTATGGCCCCACTCGCCCGCGCTGTTGCTGACCCCGCGATGCAGCCCGCCGCCGAGCGCGAGCCCGGCGCCGACCCCTGTGCCCAGATTGACGACGACGGCGTCCCCGCGTCCGCGGGCCGCGCCGAACCACAGCTCGGCCACCGCGCAGGCGCGCAGCGGATTGTCGAGGTAGAGCGGGTAGGCGATGTGCTCGGCGAGCAGATCCAGCAGCGGCACGTCGTGCCAGTCCCAGTTCGGCGCGTACTCGGAGATCCCGGTGTCGCGGTCCACCTGGCCGGGGACGCTGACGCCCACACCGAGCACGCGGGCGCCCTCGATCCCGGCCTGCGCGACCACCGAGCCGACGGCGGCGGCGACATGCCCGACGACCTGCTCCGGGCGGCTCTCGCCGGGGCGCATGTCCTCGGCGGCGCGGGCGAGCACGTTCAATGCGAGGTCGAACAGCTCCACGCGTACGTACGTCTCCGCGATGTCGACGCCGATCAACGCGCCCCCCGACGCGTTGACGGCCACGAGGCCCCGCGGGCGGCCACCCGCGGAGTCCTCGAACCCGACCTCGGTCAGCATCCCGAGCTCGAGCAGCTCTCCGACGAGCGTGGCGACCGTGGCGAGGCTGAGCCCGGTGGCGGCCGCCAACTCCTGCCGGGAGGTGGGCGACGCGGCGATGATCTGGCGCAGCACCCCATAGCGGTTCGCGGTGCGGATGTCGCGTGATGTGCGCTTCACGGGCCTTGCCACCTCGATTCTCCGAACCGCCGCGGGCCAGGGGCGGCTCGTTGCCGAACCGCGGCCATGACGAAGCTCGTCGGCCCCGGCGCGGCGCAAGGCTATGGCCTGGGACGGACATTCGACAAGGGGTTAGGAAATGGGCTGGAGAAAGCCTGTAATCGCCACTCGGTCGCTCACTCGATCGCCCACTCAGTTGTTCACTCAGCTGTTCACTCAGTTGGTCACGAAGGTGTTCACGAAGGCGTTGGTGAACTTGTGCGTCGGGTCAAGGGAGTCGACCAGTGTCCTGAAATCGCCCAGCCGCGGGTAGCGCCCGCGCAGCACCGCCGGCGCGGCCGTGAACACCTTGCCCCAGTGCGGCCGGGGATCGAACGGGTCCAGCGCCTCCTCGACCCGCCGCACCACCGGCAGTACGGCCGCCGTGTCCTCCACCCAGGTGAAGTGCAGGGCCACGGTGTCCCGCCCGTACGAGGGGCTCAGCCACTGGCTGTCGGCGGCCACCGTGCGCACCTCGCAGATCTGCAGCAACGGCGCGATGGTCTCGCGGATCGCGTCGAGGGCCTGGAGCGCCGCCAGGGCGTGCGGTCGCGGCAGCAGATACTCGGATTGCAGCTCGGCCCCGCTGCTCGGCGTGAACTCGGCCCGGAAGTGCGGCAGCCGCTCGTGCCAGGGGCCGGGGACGCCGAACTGTCGGGTGCAGTTCTCGGCGGGCATCCCGGGCACGGGGTGCATCGCCTCGGTGGCCGGCGCGGCCCATGGGAAATCGGCCGGCGGCTGGTCGGTGCGCCGCTTGAGCCATACCTGCCGGAAGCCGGGGCGCCCCCAGTCGGTGAAGAGACTCACGCTGTACGCCGTCGCCGCCACCGTCTCGAAGTCCAGCCCCGCCAGCGGGAGTTCGGTGAAGACGTGCTGGCTCACCTCGAAGTCGGGTTCCAGGTCGAGGGTGAGCGCGGTGACGACGCCCAGAGCGCCGAGGGAGGTCACGGCCCCGTCGAAGCGCTCGTCGCCCCGGGCGATCGTCACGGTCGAGCCGTCCGCCGTGACCAGCTCGACCTCGCGGACGGCCGAGGCGAGCGAACCGTTGCCGATTCCCGACCCGTGCGTGCCGGTCGCCACCGAGCCCGCCACGGAGATGTGCGGGAGGGACGCCATGTTGTGCAGGGCGAAACCGCGCTCGTGCACCCGGCGGGCCAGTTCCGCGTACCGGACGCCGCCCGCGACCCGTACCGTACGGGCCGTCGTGTCGACGTCGACGGTCGGCGGCAGCGCGGTCAGCGAGAGCAGGACGCCGTCCTCGCCCGGCTCGGCGATGGCGTTGAACGAATGCCCGCTGCCCAGGACGCGTACCCGCGCGCTGTCCGCGACCAGCGCCGCGAGCGCGTCGAGCGACTGCGGGCGGTGCAGCTCCTTGGCGGTGTACGTGATGTTGCCGGCCCAGTTGGTCAGGGTCTCTGTCATCCCTGTGATCCCTCCACGGGAAGTTTCCGTCGGCGGCCGTGCGGTGGCCCCCGCTGGAAACTACCTCGCCGGGCCGGCCGCCCCATCAGCGCGTCCATTGACCCTCTCGCGAGGCGGCAGCTAGCGTAGAAACCGGTTGCTATCGCGGTTGCCGTCACCGTGGAGAACGGTTGCTGCCAACGGACTCACCGAGCCGGAAGGTCACCTCCTTGCCCGAGCGCCCCGTGGCGATGTTCGCCATGACCGCCGAGAACGTGCCGCAGATCTTTCCGCCGGTGACACTGGCCCGGCTGCGTGACTTCGTGGACATCGATCCCGCTCTGGTGGCCGAGGACTTCACGGACGCACGGGTCCGTGACGCCCTCGCCGAGGCGGAGATCCTGATCACCGGCTGGGGCTGTCCCGCGCTGGACGCCGCGACTCTGGACGCGGCGCCGAAGCTGCGTGCCGTGCTGCACGCCGCGGGCTCGGTCAAGAGCTTCACCACGCCCGCGGTCTGGGAGCGCGGGATCGCCGTGTCGTCGGCGGCCGGGGCCAACGCGCTGCCTGTCGCCGAGTACACGCTCGCCATGATCCTGCTCGCCGGCAAGGACCTCTTCGCCCATCGCGACCTGCTGCGCACCCGGCGCGCCTTCCCTCACGAGGGGATCGTCCCCGGCATCGGCAACTTCGGGCGCCGCGTCGGCATCGTCGGGGCCTCCCGCATCGGCCGTCGGCTCATCGAACTGCTGCGGCCCTTCGACCTCGAGGTGAGCCTCGCCGACCCGTACGTCGACGAGGCGGGGGCCGGCGCGCTCGGGGTCTCCCTGCTGTCGCTCGACGATCTGCTGCGCACCAGTGACATCGTCACCGTCCACGCTCCGGCGACGGCGGAGACCCGGCACCTGATCGGGCGCCGTGAACTCGCCCGGATGGCCGGTGGATCGGTGCTCATCAACACCGCGCGCGGCTCGCTCGTCGACCATGGTGCGCTCATCGAGGAGCTGCGGGCCGGGCGGATCAGTGCGATTCTCGATGTCACCGAGCCTGAGCCGCTGCCGGCGGACTCTCCGCTCTACGACCTTCCGAACGCCTTCATCACCCCGCACCTCGCGGGCTCCCAGGGTAACGAGGTCGCTCGGCTCGGGCTGACGGTCGTGGACGAGATCGAACGGTTGCTGACCGGGAGGGAGTTGGCCTACCGGGTCGATCGCGAGGAGCTGGATCGGGCCGCTTGACCGTCGCGTTGGGGGTGTCGCGTGGGGTTTTTCGCCCCCGCCGCCCCTACCCGTCCCATCCTCCTGGGGCTTCGCCCTGGACTCCGCCAAGGGGCTTCGCCCTGGACTCCGCCAAGGGGCTTCGCCCCGGACCCCGCCAAGGGGCTCCGCCCCGGACCCCGCCAAGGGGCTCCGCTCTAGAGTCCCGCCGCGCAGATCGGGGACGAGCACGCGGTGCCGCCAGTAGGGGAGCGTGGGATCCCAGTCCCCGCCGCTGCCACCCCAGCCATGGACGAGGAGGAGGGTGGGGGCCGTGCCGGGGTGGTCCGTGTGAGGGAGACGTACCGGTGTCGTGGTCATGGGCGGGACTCTGGAGCGACGCCCGTGGCGGGCGCGGATGTGGGCCCCAAGGCGCGGCGCGTGGGGCCCCGGCACAGCTGACGCGCAGGCAGAGGCATACCGTGAGGAGTCGAACAAGGAGCCTGAAAGCCCGCGATGAAACGGGGCGAGCAGGGACGAGTCGGGAGCGAGGAGATCGGGATGGGCGGCAGCCGCACCGCGCTGGTCGAGGATTTGATGGAGCGGTTCCCGCATGTGCCGCGAGAAGCGGTTTTCAAGGAGGACCTGCTCCGCGGCGGTGTGGCCTTCGACGCATCGGCGCTGAGCGACAACGAGAACGGTGACGTCAAGCCGAAGTCGTACTTCATCTTCTCCTTCGACCACGGCACCCTGCCCGAGCTGGGCGAGGCGGCCCTGAGGCGCCCGCCCGAGGAGATCATCCTCACGGGCGGCCCGTACGACCTACGGCGGACCGTGGTGTCCGTGCGGGTCAATCCGGCGTCGCCGTACCGGGTGGCCGCCGACGAGGACGGGATGCTCGGGCTCTATCTCGACGGGAAGCGGATCTCCGACGTCGGCGTGCCCCCGATGCCCGAGTACTACCGGCACACCCTCTCCAACGGGAAGTCCGTGATGGAGGTGGCCCCGACCATTCAATGGGGGTACCTCATCTACCTCACCGTCTTCCGCGTCTGCCAGTACTTCGGGGCCAAGGAGGAGTGCCAGTACTGCGACATCAACCACAACTGGCGCCAGCACAAGGCGGCGGGCCGTCCGTACACCGGTGTGAAGGACGTCGACGAGGTCCTCGAAGCGCTGGAGATCATCGACCGGTACGACACCGCCAAGTCGTCCACCGCCTACACCCTCACCGGCGGCGCGATCACCAAGACGGTCGCCGGGCGCGACGAGGCCGACTTCTACGGGCACTACGCCAAGGCCATCGAGGAGCGCTTCCCCGGGCGGTGGATCGGGAAGGTCGTCGCACAGGCGCTGCCGCGGGACGACGTGCAGCGGTTCAAGGACTACGGCGTGCAGATCTACCACCCCAACTTTGAAGTGTGGGACCGCCGGCTCTTCGAGCTGTACTGCCCCGGCAAGGAGCGCTACGTCGGCCGCGACGAGTGGCACAAGCGCATCCTCGACTCGGCGGAGATCTTCGGCGCCCGCAATGTCATCCCGAACTTCGTGGCGGGCGTGGAGATGGCCGAGCCCTTCGGCTTCACCACGGTCGACGAGGCCATCGCCTCCACCACCGAGGGGCTGCGCTTCTTCATGTCGCACGGCATCACGCCCCGCTTCACCACCTGGTGCCCGGAGCCGACGACCCCGCTCGGCAAGGCCAACCCGCAGGGTGCGCCGCTGGAGTACCACATCCGGCTGCTGGAGGCCTACCGGTCCACCATGGAGGACTTCGGGCTCTCCTCGCCGCCCGGATACGGTCCGCCCGGACCGGGCCGAGCGGTCTTCTCCGTGAGCTCCTTCATGGACAGTCTCCCGGCACGGGAGTCCGCGGACGAGCCGTCCCGCCCGTAGAAGCGAAGGTCGCGTAAAGGTCGGCGGCGATCGATACTTCTCGGCGTCGCGTACGTACAGCATGAGGGGCGCCCGGAGCCGGGCGGAGGCACGATGGCGCAACCGCTTACCGCATCATTTGAATAGCTCGCTTGTCAGTTGTGTAAGAACCGTGAAAAGCTCGGGCCTCCGTCGTTGAGACGGCACTCAACTCCCTTGTTCCAAAGGCGAGTTGACATTGACATTGCTTGACGTTGCACATGGAAGCAGTTGATGCAGGAGCCCCCCATGCCTGACCTGCCGACCCCCCAGAACGCCGCCGAGGCCGCACTGCTCTCGGAGTGTTGGGACGCGGTCCTGTCCTACGCAGATCTCTGCACGTCCGGTTCGGCCGCGGCGACGCAGCTGGCGACCGAGGCGTTCACGCACGGCATCCAAGAGGCGCGCGCGGCCACATCCGGAGAGAAGAGTACGGGGCGCAGGATGCTGCGGCTGCCCCGGATACCCCTGCTGCTGACCTCGGTTCGGACCGCGGCCGCCGCCTGGGAGACACACGGGCAGGGCCATCGGCTCGACCCGGACCTGCGGCTGTGGCTCAACTCCGACAAGGCCGAGCGTTACACCGGGCCGCCGCTGAACCGCCCGCTCGCGCTGCGCGGCCTGCGGGACATGCAGGAGCCCGACGCGGCGCTGCTGTGGCTCGCCGAGGTCGAGTCCCTGCCACTGCCCGCGGTGGCCCGACGGCTCGGCCTCGATCCGGCGGCCACGTCCGCGGAACTCGCCCAGGTGCGGGCGCTGTTCCGGGACCGCTGCCACCGCAACCACCTCGACACGCCGATGGATGCCAACTGCCGCAGCTACGCGCGGCTCCTCGACGCGGTCACCCGCTCGCCCGGCGCCGAGACACCCGAGGACCTCTCGCGGCATCTCGCCCGGTGCGTGCAGTGCGCGGAGGCTGCCGCGTGTCTGCGGCTGCACGGCGGCGGACTGCCGGCGGCGCTCTCGGGTGGCGTGATCGGCTGGGGCGGCCTCGCGTACCTGGAGCGGCGCCGCCGGGCCGCCGAGGCGGGGCTGGCCGGCGGACGTACGGACGCGACCCTGGACACGGGCCTGGCCGAGGGCAGGGTGGTCCGGCCCCGGATCGGCCGGACCGGGATCCTGGTCGCGGCGGTCATCGTGTCCGCGCTGGCGCTGACGGTCTCGCTGATGCCCTTCGGGGCGAAGGACGGGGGCGCCACCGCGGGCGGCGAATCCGCGGACCCGCTGCCCGTGGTGGACCCGGGAGTCATTTTCCCGTCGGGTGTGGCGGGGTCGACCCAGACCGCGGACTCGACGTCACGGCCGGAGGTGAGCTCCGATCCGGAAGCCCAGGGCGAGTCCTCGTCACCCGCCGACAAGACAAGTGAGTCGGGTGAGTCGGATGAGCCGGGTGAGCCGGGTGAGTCGGGTGAGCCGGGGAAGGGCGCGGAGAGCGGGTCGGCGGTCTGTCAGGTGAAGTACGAGATCGTCAACGAGTGGCCGGACGGCTTCCAGGCCAACGTCACCGTCACCTCCACCAAGGCCCTCGACACCTGGCGCCTCGGCTGGACCTTCACGGACGGCCAGCGGGTCGGCCAGATGTGGGACGGCACCTTCGCCCAGGACGAAGCCGACGTCACGGCCACCGCCGCCGACTACAACAAGGCCGTCGCCGCGAAGGGCACGTTCGCCTTCGGCTTCCTCGCCTCATGGCAGGGCTCCAACTCGTCTCCGCGCAACTTCACGCTGAACAGCGCCAGTTGCAAGAGCGGATGACGTGACCGTGCGGACGGTGCCGGGCCGGAAAATCATGTGCGGATCAGGAATCGGCTTGACGGGCTGAGAACCATGAGCGATCAGCACGACGACGTCCCCGGCTCCGCCGCCGACCCCCGGCCGACGGACTGGATCACCACGCCCGTCACGGCGGGCCTCCTGCGCGGTGCGCTCGACCTGGAGCGCACCGAGCACGGGGGCTGCCGCACCGGCTGCCCGCCCGGGCCCGCGCACAGTGCGCCGACGGGCAGCCGGCCATGGCGGAGGCCCAGCCCTCGGGCGTGCGGCTGGTCTTCCGCACAGGCAGCCCGTTCGCCTTCGAGTGCGCCTGAGCAGGGCATCGACGCGATGGGGGTCCCCCCTGTTCGAGCGAAGCCGAGAACTTGGGGGAGTCGGCAACCGACGACAACGCCGCAGATCGGCGTGCCAGAACCCGCGTCTCCGGCATGATCCGCCGGACAGGCCCTAACCCTCGACGAACGTGACCGTCTCGGCGAGCGGCGCCCGGCCCGTACGGCTGTAACCCACCGTGACGTCCTCGAACCCGATGGACATGCCGCAGAAGAGGAGCAGCTCGTCCGGGGGTGACAGGACCTCCGCGACGGTCTTGTGATACTTCGCCCATGCCATCTGTGCGCAACTGTGCAGCCCTTCGGCGCGGAGCAGCAGCATGACGGTCTGCAGATACATGCCGACGTCGGACCACTGGGCCGGGCCCAGGTCGCGGTCGATGTAGCAGAACAATGCGGCGGGTGCGCCGAAGCAGTCCCAGTTCGCGGAAGCGGCTCTCTGGCGTGCCTCTATGTCCTCGCGCGGTATACCGAGTGCGCCGTAGCGCTGCTCGCCGAAGGCGGATCGGCGTTCGCGGTAGGGGGACTTCAGGGCGGGCGGGTACTGCTCGTACTCCGGCTCGTCCCAGGGGTCACCTGAGGCCACGCGCTCGCCGGCGAGTTTCTTGAGCTCGGCCAGCGGTGCGCCGGTCAGCACGTAGGCGTGCCACGGCTGGAGGTTCGATGCGGACGGCGACCAGGCCGCGGCGGACAGTACCCGCTCCAGCGTCTCCCTCGGGATACGCCGGTCGGTGAATCCGCGCACCGCCCGTCGGCTCGTGACCGCCTCATAGACGTCCATGATCGCCTAACTCCCATCTGCTCAACGCGTCTACTTCCGTTGCACTTGCGACGGTATCAGTCAATACTATTCGGGTGTATGAGCCCGCGCATCGTGAGGAAGGTCGCGTCGCGTTGTCACGGGTGAGCACTTGGACAGGCGCGGTCTCCTGGACGTGCCGCAGGCGAACCTCAGCCCCGGCCCCGGCGCAGGCCTCGGCGACGCCTTCGCGTACCTCGTCGACCGGCGCGAAAATTGTTTCCGCAGCGGAGCAGTAGCGGACGCGTCGTCGGCTACCTCAGCGAGGACGGCTGGATCCCCGGCGGCGACGAAGCCCTGACCGCCGCCCGAAGGCAGGACCGGCGCGTAGCGACGATGGCCGCAGCTCTCAAGGCCGGGTATGCCGCGAAAGCCGCATGAGTCGCAGCGCGCCCACGCGGCAGGCAACCGTCGCGCGGGCGCGCTTACGCCTCGCCGCCTGCGGGATAGGTGAACCGGGTCAGCAGATCCGTCAGCTGCTCGGGCTCGCCGGGCCCCAGTTCGGAGGCCAGACGCTCAGCCGGCAGATCCGCCGACGCATGGGCTCTGTCGAAAAGCTCGATGCCCTGAGGCGTGATCTCCACTGCCCGCACCCGCCGGTCCTCCGGAACGGTCTTGCGCACGGCCAACCCCTTACGTTCCAGGTCGTCCACGACCCGCATGATTCCCGCCTTGTCCGACCCCGTCGCCGCCGCCAGGTCCCGCTGCACCGTGGGCCCGCGGTCGACCAGCACGATCAGCACGGCAAAGTGCCGGCACTCGATGCCGAGCGGCCGAAGCGCCTCCGCCGTCACCGTGGCCGCGCGCCAGTGCGCCCGGCGCAGCAGCAGGCCGAGAGCGAAAGGCGAGGCATCCCCGGGGCGGTCGGTCGCGCGCGGGGTGATGGTTCCGTGAGGGATCTCGGCAGGCATGAACGCACGTTACCAGCCAAACATTCATTTGATACGGTATCGTCTGAAACTAAATCCGGCTCGGCCTTCGCCGAGCGTCGTCACACCACCGCTGCCACCATCAACGCCGAGGCCACACACCCCAGATGCGGTTGCAGTACTAACGAGGAGCCCCGATGCGGTTGCGCCACAACGTTGCGGCAGCCGGGAAGCCACGGTCTGATCAGACCGTGTTACGGGCTCGCAGCGGTGACACGCATCGTCACGATGCGGTCGGTCCTCAGGGTGCGACTCCTGCCCGGTGGCGTGAAACGCCGCTGCGCGGCGCGTCCAGGCCTCGCTGGACGCAGAACGGCCCACCTGTCAATCGACAACGTGTCAATGCTTTAATGTGCATCGCTGGGAGCGACTCCATGGTCTTTGGCTAAGAACTATGCGCGAACTGCTACCCGTATGAACCTTTTGCTCAGGGTGGATTTGATCCGATGGTCGGGCCGTGAGCCCGCGGAAACACTGTGTGTCTGCCTGATGCCTGCCGTCGTGGCGACGGCCGGCGGCACCGCGCCGCCCCAGCGCTGTCACAGGAACAGACCGATCCCGGTCTAATGCAACAGAGGCGATTGGAGCAGTCGTGACTTTCAGTGACCGCAGTCCCTGCAGCACCCGAGCAAGCCATGCAGCGCGTAAGGCCCGGCAACACCGTGGCCTCCAGGAGCGTGTCCTGGGTTCGGTTGTCGGAGCCGTCCGTGACCACGCGGTCGCCGCGTGGGCCCGCCCGTAGACAGCCGCAACCGGAGGAACGGAGACCGCAGAATCATGCATCCAGAGCCGTCCCCCACGACAAGTACCCTTGAAGAGGCCGTTGCTGTCTTTGTGCAGCACCGGCCACGTCTCTTCGGAATCGCCTACCGCATGCTCGGCAGCGCGGTCGAGGCTGAAGACGTGGTCCAGGAAGTGTGGCTGCGCTGGCAGAAGACCGACCGCTCCGTGGTGGTCAGCCCGGTGGCCTTCCTCTCGAGTACGACGACCCGCTTGGCCATCAACGTCGCGCAATCTGCGCGGGTGCGCAGGGAAACCTACATCGGACCGTGGCTGCCCGAGCCCATCGACACGAGCTCGGACCCGGAGGTGGGCGCGCAGCGTGCGGAGGCCCTGGAGCTGGCTCTGCTGCTGGTGTTGGAGAAGCTGAGCCCCACCGAGCGAGCCGCATACGTACTGCGTGAGGCGTTCGATTACGGCTATCCCGAGATCGCTGAGATCCTTCAACTCAGCCTCGTCAACGTGCGGAAGATCGTGAGCCGTGCTCGCAAGCATCTGTCGGACGAGCAGCGGGAGAGCGTGGACACGGCGGAGCACCGACGCCTTCTGAACGCCTTCGTCTCAGCGGCTCAGACGGGGGATGTGGCTTCGCTGGAAGCCCTTCTCGCCCCCGATGCCGTCAGTCTGTCCGACGGCAACGGTATCCGGGGTGCCGCTCGTATACCTGTGCTGGGCCGTGCACGCGTGGCCAACCTGGCGACCGCCAATCGGCGGTTCTGGCCCGGCGTGGAACCCAGGCTGGTCGACGCCAACGGCCGTTCGGGTGTGATGATTTACCGAGATGGCGAGCCCACCACGTTCATGACGATAGCCGCCTCGGAGGAAGGCATCTACAAGGTGATGTGGGTGTTCAACCCGAGCAAGATCGCCGCGTTCCTTGATTCGTGCTCTCGCTCCGCAGCGGTTCTCGGCTCCGCCGGAAGTGCTGTGACCCCGGCAGTGTGACGAAGAGACCCGGGGAGAACAAGGAAGGCACCCAACGGCGCTTTCCCACGGAACACCCTGTCCGGCTGACGAGCCCGTTCACTCCGGTCCCCCCGCCTGCACCCAGCGGGAGTACCCGCGCAGGGGGAGCGACCGCGTGCGGCGCTTCTGCACGAGCGCTGCCGCCGACCGAACCGGCAGGGCGCGAGCGGCGAGCGGCACTTCCCACAGCAAGGCTCGCCCGGCGACGCCAAGCAGTCCCTACCGCATGGACCGTAACTGCACCCCTCAGGTGCGATCAGGACCAGCAGGCACCCTGCTATGAGGGGCTCTGGTGCGAGCTGGCGCCGTCGGGGGTGGGGGTGGGTGGCTGGTTCCAGGAGTGCAGTTTGTCGGGGTTGAGTACGACCCAGACTTGTGCGATGTGGTGGTCGGCGATGTCGAGGCTGATGACGGCGGCGACCTGGTGGCCGTAGCGGGCGACGAGGCCGGTGCGGCCGTTGACGGAGTGGGTGGTCAGTGTGGTGCGCGGGCGGTGGGCGAGGAGTGTGAGCAGGGCGTGGGCGACCTGTCGGCTGCCGTGGACGGGCGTGCTCAGTGCCCTCACCTTGCCGCCGCCGTCGAAGAACGCCGTGGCGTCCGGGCAGAGCAGCGACGCGAGCCGGTCGGCGTCCTCGGTGACGCAGGCCTGGCGGACGGCGCGGGCGAGGGCGTCGTGCTGTTGCGGTGTCGTGGGGCGTGAGCGCTGCACGCGAAGGTAGTGGCGTGCCCGGTCGGCGAGTTCGGCGCACTGCGGCTCGGTGCGTCCCACGATGTCGGCGACCGTATCCGGGGGCAACCCGACGTTCTTGAGCACGAACGCCGCCCGCTCGGCCGGCGGCAGAGAGTCCAGAGCGTTCAGCAGAACCCGGCTGACCTCCTCCCCCAGCCTGACAGCAGGACGTTCAGCCTCCTGCCCCTCAGCGGCCCTTGCTGCGTAGCGGGCGTCATCAGCCCGGTCGGGCAGGGCGAGGTGGCCCAGACAGATCCCGCCCACGGTCTTCGCAAGCCAGGACCGGGGCACCGTGATCTGCCGGCGCGCCGCGTCGGACAGCGCGTACCACTGACGGTAGGTCAAATCGACAACGTGCTCCGCCTCACCGGGGCTGCCCAGCATCCAGTAGGCGACATCCAGCAGATACCGACGCTCGTCAAGCAACTCCGCGATCGGCACCGCGTCAGCATGGTCCATACGGCATCCTCCCTCTCGCACGGCACCCGACAACGCGGCCGCCGCGGCAGTCATCCAGGTAACAGGTCCGTGCACGGTGGGACATCAGTGTTCCCTCTTTGGCCCTACGCATGTAATTCAGCGACCCGTCCGGTGTGAGGAGACGTCGTAACAGTTCCCCACTGTCAGCTTTGGGTCTCGAGCCTGCGGGCCGCCACGTGCACATCACCACCCTTCAAACCGTCACCCCATGTCTACGGCTGCGCCGAAGGGTGATCCGGTCGTGTACCTGCACGGCACAACTCCCCGGCCCTGTTTGGCGGGAGTGTTCGGCAACGCAAGATTTTCGCGCACAGCACCCTCTTTTTCTGTTGGCTCGTCAGCTAGACCGGACACCGGCAGATGTTGTGACACGACCGCGTCTCGCCGGTCGGACCGCAGAGCGCCGCTGTCGTCCTGTTGAGCAGTGCCAACACCCGTGTGGCGGCCGGGCGTTCACCGCCCGTCGGTCATCTTGGCTGCACGGGCGGGGACCAGTCACGGAAGACGGCGGCCTGCCCTCGGCTGGTTCCCCCGAGAACGAGGAGGTCCCACATCGTCACGTCCTTGATCCAGAATTCTTCGCCGCTCTTGGTCCTGCGCAGCCCGGTGTAGCCGTCGGCGAAGCCGTGTTCGTGCACGGAGCGGACGAAGGCGTCTCGGTCGTCCTGGCGGTGGGATGAGGCAGACAGCCGGGACGGCATGTCGGTGAACTCTTCCCACGGGTAGCCGAAGCACTGCTGGGCTGTGCGGTTGGCGTAGAAGAATGTCGGGTCGGGGCCCGTGCCGTGGGCCAGCAGTCCAAAGGGCGCGTCGGTGTAGAGCCAGTGCGCCGCTTCGTGCAGCGATACCCAGCGCGGTGAGCACAAGGGGCGGCAGGTAAGGGCCAGATGACTGCTCAGCAGCAGTTCGGCGAAGGCAGCGCCGCCTGCAGCGGGAACGGTGTCCAAGAAGCTGTCGGCCATGGGGCTTACGCGTCCTCGTTGACCACCTGGTGAACAATTCAACCATGTGTGCGGTCGTGGCCTAAGGTGTGGCGCGGGCTGGCCGCTCAGCTCCGGAAAGCAACCGTGTGACGTCATGGAGCGGGCGGCGATCGGCACGGGCCCGGCCCGGTCATCACCTCATTCACCATGAGATGGAACGAGTATGCACACTCTGTCCCGTATAGGAGCCGTTGGCGCTCTGCTCGCCGGCCTGTCCCTTCCCGGGGTCGCGTACGCCACCCCGGGGGGTCCCGGCGTGACCGGCAAGGTCATCGCCCAGTACACCATCGGCGGGAACGACTACATTCTGCGGGAGGTCACCATTCCGCCGGGTCAGGCGACCGGCTGGCACTTTCACGACGGCACTCTGTATGCCCATGTCAAGCAGGGGATCCTCAGCCACTTCGATTCCACGTGCGCTGCCGACGGGGTGTACCCCCAGGGCAGTTTCCTGCAGGAGCCCTCCGGTGCCGACCGCGTGCACCTCGGCCAGAACCGCGGCGCCACGGACGTCGTGCTGGAGGTTCTCTACGTCCTGCCGCACGGCGCACCCTTCTCCCGCGACGCCCCCAACCCGGGCTGTGACTTCGAGTAGCCGTTCTTCGGGGCGGTGCCGGTGCGCTGCGCCCACGGCGCGTCGCTGATCAACACCGGCTCCCCCGGGCCCGGAGCGCCGCGGCCGCCGGATGCCTCGCGCTGCGAGCGAGGGCGTTCGTCGGCCGCGCCAGGCCCGTACGGGGCGCTGCATCCGCTGCGGGGTTGTCACACCTCCGGCGGCTGTTCGGTCAATGCGGGTGGTGGCTTGCGCGCCGCTCGCACAGGCCCTCGCAGCGAGGAAGGGAGCACGTATGGCCTCGGGATCCAGGGACCAACGACGCATCCGCGGGACAACTGCCCATGCTTTCCCCGGCCGGCCGGGCCGGCCTCAGGGCATCCGCATCTCCCTGCCCCAGCCGTCGCCCATGGCCGTCCGAAGGCCGCCGCCTGTGTGTCCCGTCCGGCGCTCGTGCACGCTCCCGCACCGCGGAGTGTCCTGATGCGGTGGCGCGCGGCTTGGTCGCGGTGTCGGTCGCAGGCCGTTCCCGGCAGAGAACGGCTGAGCCGCACGGTGCTCTTGTGCCCATTGGCACCCACTCCGGTTTCGTACGACTCCCGGCTTGAGCCGCAGAAAGACGCATGATGCCACGACGAGACCCTGACCAGCCCTCCGACCCGGCCGCCGCCAGTGTGTCTCTGGCAACCGAGGCCGCCCTGCTCGAGGCCCGTCTCCGCATGCTGCAGGAGGCAATTGACACTGTCGACGCACGCATCAAGGCAGTCTCCGACGCGCTGCACCTGCTGCAACGCGCACCCTCCGCCTCTGCCCAGGCCTCAGACAGTAAGAATCACCGCACATCAGCCGGCCGGCAGGATGCCGACGGTCTCACGGACGACGCGTGCCAGGAGAGGGCGGAAGGCTCCCTGCCCTGCTGGCCGTAAGGGGAAGTGCCGACCGGCAGCAGGACCCGGCCCGACGACAGCGGTGGGCGGCGTGGTTCGCCCACCGGTTTTGTCGGGTCTCGCTACCAGGACGGCGGGCAGAGAACCGTCGGTTGCTGACAGCGAGTGCCTACATACCCATTGCGTCTGCCGCGAACAGTGGCAATAATTGGTACGTTACTGATGAACACGTGCCGGACCATCCCCAGGATTCCCGGTGGATCGGCCGTTCCCGCCGCCTCCAGGGCAGCCTTCCGACACCACGGTGACCTGCCCTGTTTCGTGCTTCGCCATCAGTGAGGTCCGTCTCTTGCCGAAGCCATGGGGGTCCGTCTGGTGCATCTACATCCCGAATGGGCCACTGCATATGATGTCGGAGGGCACCCGTTCCCGCGTCCGGATCGAGCGGCACCGTAGGTGAGCCGGGGCGTGGCATGAAGGGTTGAGGATGAGAGGAACACATGGTCTCTGTAACCCGCACGGCGCATAACATTGAGATCACCGCCGAGGGCCTTCAAGAAGACCTGGCTCGTCTGCAGGTCCAGAAGCAGGCGCTGGAAAGGGAACTGGCTGCGGTCGTGGCGCATCTCGGCTCGGTGCAGCGGGCTCTCAGTGCCCTCGAGACCCTGATGCTCAACCCGGTCTCTGCGGCCTCGGCGGGCATGGCCGATGCTGCAACCGTGGAGCGGGGCCAGGCTGCGGCGCCCGTGGCACCGCAGACAGACAGTGCTTCTTCCGAGTCTGCGGACGTCCCAGCGAAGTCCGCGCTGCGGGCTCAGAAGCCGAAGAGCGGCGAGAACGCAGAACGTGCCGCCGCCGGCACCGACATGGACGGGCAGAAGAAATACGGCAAGCTCACCGAGCAGATCATGGAGTACTTCGCCGGCGTCGGCGATGTCGACGTGCGGGCCCGTGATGTTGCCGCGGCTCTCGGCCGTGACACCGACAGCGGAAGCATCAACGGAGTCCGCAGCACCCTCGACCGTCTTGTCGGTACCTCCCGTGTCCAGCGAAGCGGCCGGGGCCTCTACCGCGCCAGGCGTTCCTAGGCGTACCCCCTTGGCCGGCACAGCGTCGCGGTGCAACGGCGGGCGGTTTCCTCTGCCCCGGTGCAGCATGTGGGGCAGAGGAAGGTGAAGCACACCTTGTGCCCGCATGGCATCGAGGCATGGCTCGGTCGTTGCGCGAAAGCGGCGGGCAGCAGTCGCGTCCATGGGCTGCGCTGCAACCCGGCAAACCCTCGAGCTGGAGCCCCATGAACATCATCGCCCGCTGTCCTGCGCGCTTTCGCCAACTGGCGGCGCTGTGAGGACGGTGGCTCCCTTCGGCTCATGGCACTCCCCCATCAGCAGCCGAATCGCCACGGCAGGTCTGGCCGCCGGGCAGATCGCGGCACCCGCATACGTCGGCATGGTCGGCGACGAGGTCTGGTGGGTGCAACCGCGTCCCGAGGAAGACGGCCGTACAGCGCTCGTCCGCCGGCGCGCGGACGGTGTGACGCAGTCACTGCTGCCGGCCCCTTGGGATGTGCGCAGCCGGGTCATCGAGTACGGCGGCCGCCCCTGGACCGCCGCGCAAACCGGGGCAGGAACGCTTGTGGTCTTTGTCCACTGCGGGGACCAGCGGCTGTACGCCTTCCGGGTCGAGCGGGGTCTGCCCAGCGCTCCCCATCCGCTGACCCCCCTGTCGCCTGTAGGCACAGGCCTTCGCTGGGCCGAGCCGATGGTGGATCTCGAGCGGGGCGAAGTCCGCTGTGTGCTGGAGGAGTTCACCGGCAAGGGTGCCGGTGACGTCCGGCGGGTCCATGCCGCGGTGCCCCTGAACGGGGCGGCGGCCGCGGACCGCTCGGCCGTCCGGGAGCTGTCGCCCCCGGCACACCGCTTTGTCTCCCAGGCGCGGTTGTCGCCCGACGGACGCCGTGCCGTATGGCTTGGCTGGGATCACCCTTACATGCCCTGGGACGCGGCTGAACTGCGCATAGCCGAGGTGAGCGACGACGGGTTCCTGCGGCAGGTCCGGACGCTGGCGGGCGGGCCCGGCGATCCGGTGGCCCAGGCGGAGTGGTTGCCGGACGGCACTCTGGTCGCGGCCTGTGAAGGCACTGGGTGGTGGAACCTCTACGCGGTGGACCCGAACACTGGTGACAGACGGCCGCTGTACCGGGCCAGTGAGGAGTTCGCCGGTCTTCAGCGCTTGGGACTGCGGTGGTTCTGGCCGCTGTCCGATGGCCGCCTCGCCGTCCTGCACGGAGTGGGAGGGCAGCGGCTCGCCGTCCTGGACCCCGATCGCGGGGAACTCGTCGACGTACCGGGGCCGGCAAACGAATGGCTGCCCCATCTCGATGCCGCCGAGGAGCGGATCGTCGGCGTGGCCGCCGGACGTCACACCCCCTACGAGGTGGTGGAGGTGAACACGGCTTCGCTGGCAGTCCGGGTCGTGGGTCCTGAGCCCAGATTCACGGTGGGCGCCGAATACCTGCCGGCACCCGTGCCCCGTGCCTTCGCCGGCCCTGGAGGCCGAGCGGTCCATGCGCAGGTGCATTCCCCGCGCAACCCCGGCTTCACGGGCCCGCCGAACGAGGTGCCTCCGCTGGTGATCTGGGCGCACGGCGGTCCAGGTCTCAGAGCTCCCCTCGCGCTCAATCCGGAGATCGCGTACTTCACCTCCCGAGGCATCGCCGTGGCCGAAGTCAACTACGGGGGCACACCCGGATACGGACGCGCCTATCGTGAACGGCTGCGCGGGCAGTGGGGCGTGGTGGACGTCGAAGACTGCGCCGCCGTCGCGCAGGCCCTGATCGACGAAGGTACGGCGGCCGCCGGACGCGTGGCGATCCGCGGCGGCAGCGCCGGAGGGTTCACCGCGGCACTCTCGGTCGCGGCGGGCGATCTCTACGCCTGTGCCACCCTCTTCTATCCCGTGATGGATCTTCTCTCTCTCGCCGCAGGAGGGACCCACGACTTCGAGTCGCACTATCTGGACTCGCTCATCGGCCCGCAGCACCGCACGGACCTCTACCGTGACCGGTCCCCGATTCGTCACGCAGACCGCATCGGCGTGCCGCTGCTCCTTTTGCAGGGAACGCAGGACGTGGTCTGCCCGCCCTCTCAGGCCGAATCCTTCGTGCGTGCGCTTTCCCTGCAGCCGGGGCGGTATGAGTACCGCACCTTCGAAGGTGAGGGACACGGCTTCCGCCGGCAGTCGACCCTGATGGCGTGCCTGGAAGAGGAACTGCGGTTCTACGCCGGGGTGTTCGGCTTCGCGGTGTCCTAAAGTTCTGCCCCGCTGCGGTGGCCGCATGCGGGGCAATGGTCCCGGGCGCCACTCATCGGGGGATTGGCTGACGCCCGGGAACCGCACCTGCGGGCTCTAGTCGCAGGTGTTGCATTCCAGGCACTCTTCACGGGGGATGTGTAGCACAGCGCCCGGAACACTGTGATCAGCCTATCAAAGCTTTGCAGTTCCGGGCCTGGGCTGAAGACACTGTTCATGACGATGGAGGGGCGGCCGGCTGCCCCAGAACCCGGAGTTCTGCACCTGTATGGGATGGATTGCTTCGGGTTGAGGCGGGCGACGGGGACGGAGTTACGTGCGGGATGATCGTCTCGCCCGCGGGTCCCGTAACAGTGTTATGGCGAGTTTCACAATGTCTTGAGTGATCTGCGCGTCGTTTGATCTCCCGGTTCCCGCAGCATCGAGTCTGCTGTGACTCCCGCGGACTCGGCCCGTGCAGCGGGCCTTTCCGCGGGTGCGGGCCCTGGGGCGATTGCTGCTCCGCCAGGCCGGCCGTGTCACCATCGAAGGCGTCGATCTGCGGCAGACGCCGCGCTGCAGCGCCCAGGCACTGACTGCGGACCGGTGCCGGTGCCGGTGCCTGAGATCGTGTCCGCGGCCCGGCTCGGCAACCGCCTCGGCGCGGGGGCGAGGCTGACTGCGCCCATCGTTTTAGCAGGGGGATCCTCCACAGGCCGCTCTGTCACCGGCGAGCCGGGGAACAGACGTGCACCGAGCAGCACCAGGGGTTCAGCTCGACATCCCCATGATCACAGCGCCGCCGATCGTCGCGACGGTGATGAGGACCATCGCGGTCAGCGTTCCTCGAAGCCATCGCCCGAAGCGGATGTGGTGTTGCTCTTCCACCACGCTGATGCGGTCGGCAATGTGCTCAGTCACCATGTGGGCAACGTATCTCTGCTCTTCGAGATACCACCGCTCGATATCCGTCTTCTGTTCCTGGGTCAGCCCCAGCGCTCGTGCGGTGAAATCGGCTACGCGTCGATGTGCTGCTTGCAGATGAGCCTCCCGGTACAGGAATGTCTCGATGTCGGTCAGGCCGCGTGCGGCCTCCTCACTCGCGTCCATGGTGTGCTCCAGAGGGGAACAAGAAGCCCAGTTGCGGCGATGCCGGGTCCGGGCGGGTCGAATGCCGGGGATACGCAGCGAATCCCGGCGGACTGAGTTGCGCGGGGTCTGCCGGCGCAACGTCGCCTGCTCAAGCGAATTGCACACGGGGCTCGATCTGGCGGTGGAGCCGATCGAGCATGCTCCATCGTTTGATCAACGACCTGTCCTCTCTCACCGGGAGCTCCTCCGGTGAGCCGGCGGGTGCCCGCTCTCGTTGCCGTGGCGTTCCCGCCGGATTGGGCGGCTTGGAGCGCATGCGCCTGCACGTGCCTCAGTGTGCCCGCAGACAGCCGCATGAGCCTTTCCGGCATGCTCATGCGGCCTTATCGTCGCTCGCCCGGCTCTCGCCGGAGCGCTGCGGATTGCCGCTCGTGACGAACGCGTCCCGTGGGTGCTGAACGGAGGCGAGGGAGACGAGATCCCGGCTGAACAGGGCGGCGGTGAGCCAGACGGTGAGAACGCGGACCTTGCGCTCCCAGGTGGGCACGGCCAGGACGTGATAGCCCCGGTGCATCAGCCAGGCGGGAAGCCCCTTGATGACGATGCTCTTGTACTGGAAGATGCCGCGCCCCAGACCCAGCGTCGCCACCACTCCCAGACTGCTGTGGCGGTAGTTTCGGATTCTCCGCCCGTGCAGGCCGGCTGCGATGTTCTTTGCAAGGCGCTTGCCCTGCCGGACGGCGTGCTGGGCGTTCGGCACCGTGTGCGCGCCCGGTACGGGCGAAGCCAGGTCGGGAACGGCCGCATCGTCTCCGGCCGCCCACACATCCGGCACGGGCTCGCTGTCGGTGCCCACGCGAAGATCGGGGCGGACCACGAGCAGGCCCCGCTCGTCGATCGGCAGATCCGTGTGGTTGTGCACAACCGGGTTGGAGGCGTTGCCGGCGGTCCAGACGATCAGCCCCGAATCGAACTCCTCTCCGCTGGAAAGCACGACGTGCCCGTCTTCGACGGAGACGAGCTGCGTGTTCAGGTGGACGTGCGCGCCACGGCGTTCCAGGGAGCGCACCACCCAGGCGCCGGGCTTGTCGCCCACCTCGGGCAGGATGCGGCCCCGGGCCTCAACCAGGTGGAAGGACAGGTCGTCGAAGCTCAGTTCCGGATAGGACTTGAGCATCGCAGTCGCCAGCGACAGCAGTTCACCGAAGCCCTCGACGCCGGAGAACCCGCCGCCCACGAACGTGACGGTGAGCAGCTTTCGCCGCTCGGCGCCTGACGGCAGTGACGCTGCCTGGTCGAACGCGGTCATCAGCCGGTCGCGGATGGCCACCGCCTCCTCCACGTGCTTCAGGCCGATCGCCTGCTGCGCCAGGCCGGGTATGGGGAAAGTGCGGGTCACGGCGCCGGCGGTGACCACGAGAGTGTCGTAACGGAGTTCATAGTCGGCTCCGCTCACAGGCCTCACGGTGACCGTCCGGTCTGCATTGCTGATCTCGGTCACGCTCCCCGCGATCACCCGGGTTCCGCGCAGGTGCCGCCGCAACGACACGGCGGCGTGACGTGCCTCGACCGATCCAGCCGTCACCTCCGGCAGGAAGGGCTGATAGGTCATGTAAGGACGCGGGTCGACGACCGTGACCCGCGCCTCGCCCGCACGCAGCGTCTTCTCAAGGCCCCATGCGGTGTAGAAGCCCGCGTAGCCGCCACCGACAATCACAATCTCACGCATGATTCCCTCTGCTTGTAGTTCGACACCAGATAGACCGGGCGGGGCAGGCTGGTGTGACAGGCCATCACGACGTAGCCCCGCACGTGCGAGTGCCCGCTCAGCCCACGGATCATCCGCAATCGGGTGGCCGCCAGGAGCACACACGCTGAGCAGGTCGTGCGCCTCCTGAAGCGTCACCAGGGCCCGCCCTCGCCGGTGTGCTGCACGGGTAGGCAATGTCACCGGCCGTCGGCGGCTCACGGCGGGACAACCTGTGCAGCCCCGCGCGGCGAGAACACCGGTCAGGGCTGCACACGAAGGGGTGGTGGTGAAGGGCGGTCACCTACGCGGCGAAAGGCTCTGCAGGACTTCAGCC
This sequence comes from Streptomyces sp. SD15, assembly GCF_054462255.1. Lineage (NCBI taxonomy): Bacteria > Bacillati > Actinomycetota > Actinomycetes > Kitasatosporales > Streptomycetaceae > Streptomyces > Streptomyces sp. SD15. The sequence goes on from NZ_JBTLMO010000018.1 coordinate 84,262, forward strand.
GAACGATCTTCCCTGCAGGCAATAGTTCTCCTGTGCCGGGACCTTGCCGAGGCGGTAGCTGTTGTCCATGGACGAGCGGTCTTCGTGTCCGAACGAGATGCCGAAGAACACAGAAACATTGATGACGCTCGCGAATCGACACGCTGTCACGCTGTGGCTCGTCGATCAGTCGGGCGTCTCGGCCGAGTCGGCCGACTCGGAGTCGTCAGTCGACGCGGACTGCTCGATTGCGTCAGTGGTCGCCGCCCAACTGGCCAGCAGGTTCAGCGCGTCCTGTGAAGGCGATGCGGGCTCGGCGGTGTAAGTGAGGAGGAACTGGCTGGGATCGGCGCCCAGCGGGAAGGTCTCGAACGGCAGGTCCAGGTCCCCGACGACCGGGTGGTGGAGGCGCTTCATGCCCGTGGTGTGGATCCGGACGTTGTGGGCGGCCCAGCGGCGTCGGAACTCCTCGCTGCGGGTGGACAGCTCCCCGATCAGGTCCGTCAGCCGCCGGTCGTAGGGATCGCGGCCGGCCTCGGCGCGCAGCATGGCGACCGTGTCGCCTGCGACCTCGTCCCAGTCACGGAAGAACTCAGCCGCATGCGCATGGAGGAAGACGAACCGGGCGTTGCTGGGTGGCCTCAAGGGGGCGGCGTAGAGCGGCGAGAACAGCGCGCGCCCGAGGGGGTTGGCGGCCAGGATGTCCAGGCGTCCGCTGAGTACGAACGCGGGCGTGCCGACCATCGAGTCGAGCACGCGCTGCACCGCGGGTCGGACGCGCTGCTGGGCCGGTCGGCGGCGCGGCGGACGGGTAGCGCCGGCGCCGCGCAGCAGGTCGAGCAGATGGGTTCGCTCTGCCTCGTCGAGCTGCAGCGCTTGCGCGATGCCGTCGATGACGCTCTCGGAGACGCCGGTGGCGTTCCCGCGTTCGAGCCGGGTGTAGTACTCGCTCGAGATGCCCGCGAGGAGGGCGACCTCCTCACGGCGCAGGCCGGAGACCCGCCGGCGGTCTCCGCCGTACAGGGGCAGTCCGGCCTGCTCGGGGGTGACCCTGGCCCGTCGTGTACCCAGGAATTCGCGGATCTCCGCGCGGAAATCGCCACGGATGTCGCGGTGGGCGCCGTAAGGGCCCTTTCTGCCTGTCATGTCCTCCACTCTACGAGCGCTGCCCTCTGGCTGGGGGTCCCTCTCAGTGACCCCCTCGTCAGGGCCTCCCATGCTCCCGCGCCAGCCGGTTCTGTAGGGGGTGTGCACCGCCGATGGCGGTGTGAACGGCCTGGATGCGGCGGCGCACTGCCTCCCGTCTCCAGCCCCTCCCCGCGGCGCCGTCGGCGCCGCGAACCCCCGAAACAAAAGGACGAACAATGCGTCGACGCACCAAGGCTGCCGTCGTATTCACGGTTCGGCATCCCGAACGACTCGGTGCGCGTCATCGCTCCGTTCGTCGGGGGCGCGTTCGGCAACTCGATGCGCGCCTGGCCGCACATCACCATCTCGGCCCTCGCCGCCCGCGAGACGGGCCGCCCGGTCAAGCTCATGCTGACCCGCAGGCAGCTGTACTTCGGGACCGGCTTCCGGCCTTCGTACAAGTACCAGGTGCGTCTGGGCAGCGACCGGAGCGGCCGGGTGACCGCCATGGTCCAGAACTTGAAGGCCGAGACCTCGACCTACGAGAACTTCACCGAGGGCGTCCAGCACGCCGGGCAGATGCTCTACAACACGCCCCACGTCCGCCAGGACTACCGGACCGTGCCGCTGGACGTGAACACACCGGTGTGGATGCGCGGCCCCGGCTTCGCCACCGCCGCCTTCGCCCTCGAGTCGGCGATGGACGAACTCGCCCACAAGCTGGGCATCGACCCGGTCGAGCTGCGCCTGCGCAACGAACCGGAGGAGGACCCGTCCAACGGGCTGCCGTTCTCCACCCGGCGGATGCGCGAGTGCCTGACCGTCGGCGCCCGCGAGTTCGGCTGGCACCGGCGCAGCCCCAAGCCCCGCTCCACCCGTGACGGCGACTGGCTGATCGGCACCGGCATGGCGGCCGGCACCTACGACGTCCTGCGCAGCCCCGCCCAGGCCCGAGTCAGGCTGGACGCCGACGGCACCGCCCTGGTCGAGGCCGCGACCAGCGACATGGGACCCGGCACCTACACCTCCCAGACCCAAGTCGCCGCCGATGCCCTCGGCCTGACGATGCGGAACGTGACCTTCCGGCTCGGCGACTCCACCATGCCGCCGACCCCGCCCCACGGCGGCTCGCAGACCATGGCCAACGTCGGTTCCGCCGTCCAGGACGGCTGTGACAAGTCCGCAAACAGGCGATCAAGCTGGCCGTCGAGGACGAGCGCTCGCCTCTGTACGGCGTCGACGCCGCCGTCATCGTTGTGCGTGCCGGACGGCTACATGTGAAGGACAACCCGGCGCGCGGGGAGACCTACCGACACCTCCTGGCCCGCAACAACCGCACCCACCTCGAAGTCCTCGGAACTTTCACCCCTGGCGAGTCCCGGTTCTCCATGTACACCTACAGCGCGACGTTCGCCGAGGTCGCCGTCGACGCCCGCCTGAGCCTCGTACGGGTGCGGCGCATGCTCGGCGTCTACGACGCGGGACGGATCATCAGCCCCAAGCTCGCCGACAGCCAGGCCCTCGGCGGGATGGTCGGCGGCATCGGCCAGGCCCTGCTGGAGCACACGGCCACCGACCACCGCGACGGCCGTAGCGTCAACGCCGACCTCGCCAACTACCTCGTCCCCGTCAACGCCGACATCCCCGACCTGCGGGGGATCTACCTCGACGGCGGCGAGGACCTGGAGGCCGACCCCATCGGTGTGAAGGGCCTCGGCGAGGTCGTCTACATCGGCGTGGCACCCGCCATCGCCAACGCGGTCTTCAACGCCACCGGACGCCGCGTACGCGAACTGCCCATCACCGTCGAAGCCCTGCTCTGAGGCACGCGGGCGCTCGCCCAGCCCGAGCTCTCAGGTGCTCGCCCGACCGTCCGACGGCCGACCGTGCCCGACCACCTATGCCGCCCTCACCGGAGAACCGCCCATGCTGAACATCGCGGACACGCTGTACGACTGGTGCCGCGAGGCCCGTCCCTTCGCCCTCGCCACCGTCATCCAGGTCAGCGGCAGCGCGCCCCTGCCACCCGGCACCGCCCTCGCCGTCGACGCCGACGGCGAGGTGGTCGGCAGCATCTCCGGCGGCTGCGTGGAGGGTGCCGTCTACGAACTGTGCCAGCAGGTACTGGCGGACAACGGCACCTCCGCACGAGCCCGGTTCGGCTACTCCGACGACGACGCCCTCGCCGTCGGCCTCACCTGCGGCGGCGAGATCGACGTCCTCGTACAGCGCGTAGAACCGACGGCCCAACCCCACCTCACCATGACCCTGGAAGATGCGGTGTCGGGACGGCCCACTGCAGTGGCCCAGATCGTCGACGGCCCCGAACACCTCCTCGGCCGCACCCTCTCCCTGCTCGGCGACGGCAACGCGTACGACGGAACCCTGGGCGGCGCACGAGAGGACCGGGCAGTGGCGGCCCAGGCCCGCGCACTGCTCAGGGCGGGGCGCACCGCCCGTATCGAGGTCGGCGGGGACGCCGACACCTGCCCCGAACGGCTCTCCGTCCTCGTCCACACCCACGCACCCCGCCCCCGCATGCTCATCTTCGGCGCCATCGACTTCGCCGCCGCCCTCAGCCAGACCGGCCACTTCCTCGGCTACTACGTCACCGTCTGCGACGCCCGCCCCGTCTTCGCCACTCCCACCCGCTTCCCCCACGCCGACGAGGTCGTTGTCGACTGGCCCCACCGCTACCTGGAACACACCGAAGTCGACGCACGCACCGCCATCTGCGTCCTCACCCACGACCCCAAATTCGACATCCCCCTGCTCCGTCTCGCCCTCAGCATGCCCGTCGGCTCCATCGGCGCCATGGGCTCCCGCCGCACCCACGACCACCGCGTGGACGCCCTGCGCGAGGCCGGCGTAACGGCCGACCGGCTCGCCCGCCTGCACTCCCCCATCGGCCTCGACCTCGGCGCCCACGCCCCCGAAGAAGCCGCCATCTCCATCACCGCCGAAATCATCGCCCACACCAACCACGGCACCGGGCAACTCCTGACCCGCAGCACCGGCCCCATCCACCACCCGGCCCCCGCCGCCGTCACATCGGCCACACGAACAGCCGTCCTGGTTCCGGCACGAAAGCGGTGTTGACGATGGGTCAGCGCAGCGGCAGAGGAGCCGCTGTGTGCCGCGCTCGCTGTGAACCGGGCACCCGCTCGCGAACTGGGCTCAGCGCCGACTGAAGTACGCCAGGCCGCCGCCGCCCGCTGGTGTGCTCTCGGCGGCGGCGACCCGGCCGGGTGCCCCGCCGCGGTGTCGGCGATGCTCTGCGCGAGGGCCCGGTACAGCGCGGTCACCGCGTCCCCGTCGGACTTCAGGACGCGACGTGCGGCTCCTCGGTGGTAACCCAGGTGACGTCCGAGGCGTCGACGCCGTAGTCCTCACGCAGGATGCCCCGCACCCACAGGCCGGCATCTGGCTGTAGGAGCGCACGCCGATCCACGTCCCGGCCAGCCACCTCGGGTCGAGCGCGGGGCCGTCCGGCAAGCGGGTGAGGAAGTGGTGGGTGCCGCCGATCATGACGACCGGGAGGAGGGTGACCGGCACGTCGGCCTCCCGCGCCTGGAAATAGGTGGCGCGGGCAATCTCGCAGACGTCGAACTCGAGGCTGCGGACCCTGCGGGGGAAGGCGGAGTACAGCGGCTCGGCCGTCGCGAACTGGCAGTCGGCCCCCTCGACCGGGGTGGCAGGACCCCATCAGCCCCGGGTTCTCGACGCTTCACCGAGGGCCCTTCCCCTCGGTGCGGGATCTCAACGCCGCCGGTGTCCACGTGCAGACCGCCTTCCTCGACGGCGGACACGAGTGGTAGGTGTGGCGCATCCTCCTGAGGGACTTTCTGACACGTGTGGCTTTTCTCCCACCGACCACCGCCTCCGCTGCCTGGGGTGCCTGACCTCCGAGCGAATGGTTCGAGGCTCGTGCACACCTCGGCTTCTCCTACGTCACGCGCGGGGAAGAAAAGCTCGCCTACGCGACAGCCCTGGGAGACCGGAAACCGGTCCGACGGCCTGCTTACAGAAGTGATCGCCGAAATAATCGCGGACGACGCGCAGGTTTTTGCGCCGTCTGCCTGTAGGTAGCGCTAGCGGTGTTCGACCCAAGCGATCGGGTCTCATTTCCCCCAGGACGCATCCGCATTCATCCGCCCGCCTCTGGGTGATTCCGTGACGAGCGTGTGGGGATAGTGTAGCCATCGGCCATGCGGTAGTGGTGTATAAGCCTGTCAGTACCGATTCGGGCCTCGGCAGGTCTTGAGGAAAGCTTGCGACAATATCTGTCGTGCAGTAATTACGTGAATCATGAAATTGTTCAACCGCGGTGCGTCCCTCCGCCTCTCGGAACCCCCCGTCGCTCCACAACTCCCCGTCGCCCCGTCGGCTTTCGCCCCTGCCGGCCTGCCGGATCCCACCCTGGCGGCGCTGACCGGAGAGTGGGAGATCGACCCGGCACACAGCCGGATCGGCTTCTCCGTCCGACATGCCATGGTGACAACGGTGCGCGGCGCTTTCACGGAGTACCAGAGCCGGCTCTACCTCGACGGCCGCAACCCCGCTCGCTCGCGGGCCGAGATCATACTGTCCACCGCCAGCGTGAACACTGGTGTGGAACAACGCGACGCCCACTTGGCCGGCCGTGACTTCCTGGACGCCGCGACCTACCCACGCATGCGTTTCACCAGCACCGCCGCGCAACTCGCGGGCACCGACGTCTACCGCATGACCGGCGACCTCACCATCAAGGACACCACCCGTCCCGTCGTCCTGGAGCTCACCTATATAGGACACGTCACCGACCCGTTCGGTTATGAGCGGGTCGGCTTCGACGGCACCACCACCATCAATCGTTCCGAATGGGGCCTGACGTACAACGCCAGACTGGCCGAGGGCGGCGCCATGGTGAGTGAGAAAGTGCGCCTCCAATTCGACATCGCCGCCATCCGCACCGTCCCCGTCGGCTGACGGAGCTTTACTTTGCCGCTCCGTAAGGCTCCGGCTGCTGTGGCGCGGGCATCCGCGTCTGCGAGGGCGCAGCTGCGAGGCGTCGAGCAGGCAAAGTCAAGGGGTGCCGCCTGGGTGACATCGCTCCCCAGGAGGACGGAGGCCACCCTGGGGTCCGTCGGTGGCGCGCATCAGTGAGATCCGCTCCTCGCGCCGCCTTGCGGGGCCGGGCCGCGCCGCTTCACAGGTGTATCGATCCCCCCGTCCTCGTATGCGGTGGTGCCCGGAAACCGCGCGCCCACGATACGCAGCGCCATGTCGCCGTACTGATAGGCGAGTTGGCCCACGGTGAACTCCCCGCCCTCGCGGAACCAGCTGGCCACACCGATGCCCATGTCAAGGATCGAGTACGACGCGATCCTGGCCGACTGCACGCGGAAGGCGCCCTCGGCCGTGCCCCGCTCGATCAGTTCGCGAAAGCGGCGCTCGTAGTCGCTGCGGCGGGCGAGCACCCGGTCCTGGTCGGGCTGTTCAGGCTGCCGATCTCACGGTTGCCGACGAAGGCTTCCAGGCGGTGGCGCGCGTGGTAGCGGATGTGCGCCTCCACGGAGCGGCGCAGCTGTTCCCGTACCTCGCCGGTGTCCGCGACAGCCGCCGTGGCGACGCTCGAGCTTGCCACCGACGTTCTGCGTCCGGGTGGCGAGCTCGCGCTGGTCGGCAGCGGCGGCGGCCAGTTGACGGTACGCAAGCCGGGCTTCCTTCCCCCGGGCTTCCGGCTCTCGCTGCCGTTCTGGGGCACCCGGCCCGAGCTCGCCGAGGTCATCGCGCTGGCCCGCTCAGGGGCGCTCCCTGTCGAGACGGAGGCGTACCCGCTGTCGGCCGCGACAGAGGCAGTCGGCCGACTGCGGCGCGGCGAGGTCCGGGGGCGGGCCGTGCTGGTGCCTGACTGACGGACGTGGACACGAATTCGTGCGCAGGGGTGAGGCGTTCGACAGTGGGCGCCCATCGGCCGGCGAAAGTCGGAATGACCCGAGCAGCGTCTCTCCCTGGGGCTCTGAGCAGGCTGTTCAGATGACGTGGCCGGCCTGCAGACCGGCGACTTCGGCCGCGCTGTACCCGAGTTCGGCGAGGATTTTCTCCGTGTGCTCACCGGCGGCGGGCACGGCGTCCATCCGCGGTGCGGTTCCGGCCAGGTCCGCCGGTGGCAGCAGCGCCGGCACCATGGCTCCGCCGGGAATGGGTACGTCCCGCCAGCGGTCCCGGGCGCTGAGCACGGGGTGCGCCAGGAACTCTTCGACGTCGTTGACTCCGGCGTTGGCGATGCCCGCCTCGTCCAGCAGCTTCATCACTTCCGCGCTGTCCGACCGCGCGAACCGCTCGGCCACGACCGCGTTCAGTTCCTCCCGGTGGGCCACCCGCGCGGAACCGGTGGCGAAGCGCACGTCCGCGACGAGGTCGGGACGCTGGAGGAACCGTTCGCACAGCGCGACCCATTCGCGTTCGTTCTGGATGGAGAACAGGACGTCCTTGCCGTCGGCCGCGGTGTAGGCGCCGTAGGGCGCGATGGTCGCGTGCTGGGTGCCTATCCGTGGGGGCTGGGTGCCGCCGTGGCGGGTGTAGTACGCGGGTTGGCTCATCCACTCGGCCAGCGCCTCGAACAGCGACACCTCCACCGCACGGGCCACACCCGTGGTCGCCCGCGTGAACAGCGCGGTGAGAATGCCCGAGTAGGCGTACATGCCGGCGGCGATGTCGGCGACCGACACCCCCGCCCGGGCGGCTCCGTGCTCGTTCCCCGTCAACGAGACCAGCCCCGTCTGGCACTGCACCAGCAGGTCGTACGCCTTCCGGTGGGCCCACGGGCCGCTCGATCCGTAGCCCGAGATGGAGCACGGGATCAGCGACGGAAACCGCTCGGCGAGGGCGTCGGCGCCCAGGCCCATCCTGGCCGCCGCGCCCGGCGCCAGGTTCTGCACGAACACATCGGCTTCGCCCAGCAGTCGCTCCAGGATCTCCCGCCCCCGGTCCGATTTCAGGTCGAGGGTCACGGACTCCTTCGAACGGTTCAGCCACACGAAATAGCTCGACTCACCGTGCACCGTCGTGTCGTACCGACGGGCGAAGTCGCCCCCGCCCGGGCGTTCCACCTTGATGACGCGGGCGCCGAGATCGGCCAGCTGGCGCGTGGCGAAGGGAGCCGCCACCGCCTGTTCGACGCTGACGACCGTGATGCCGGAGAGCGGAAGTTGTTCGGAGAGTGGTGATCGTTCGGGGAGTTCGGTCATGCGGGGACCTCCAGGAGCCTGCGGGCCCCTGTGGGTCCCGTACCAGGATTACCATCATGAGCGCTCATGAATTTTCGAGCGCCGCGAGGTGTGGACGTACGGCCGCACGTGCCCTGGTCGAGCTCGGACCGACCGGTCAGGCGTCGAGGTCGTCGGCGAAGTGGCGGAACCCGTGCCGGTCCTGGTGCAGGCCCCACAGGGTGTCCGCGAGCACGGCCGGGTCCTTCCTTCGGTGTCCGGGGACGATCGCGCCGGGGATGATCAGTTGCGCGACATGAATGCCCTCGGCGGCGAGCGTGTCGTGCAGCAGATGGCCGTAGGCACTCTCGGCGGCGAACGCGATCGACGTGCCGGCGCGATCGGGATGGGGGACGACGGCGGTGCCGCCGTTGACGAAGAGGACGGTGCCGTGGCCCAGGGCCCGCATGCCCGGCAGTACCTGCCGCACGGCGGCGACCGGGCCGTAGACGGAGAACTCGATCGGACCGAGGAGGTCGGCGGCTGCGGTCTCCAGGACCGGCCGCATGAAGTCGCGGTGCGGGAGCGGGCTGTACTGCAGCACCTCGATCGGGCCGAGCGCCGCGGCCGCCGCTTCGAGGGCCCCTTCGAGGGCTTTCGGGTCGCGTACGTCGGCGGCGAAACCGCGCGCGGTGATGCCCTCACCGACCAGGTCGGCGGCCAGGGCTTCCACGCGGTCCTGGCTGCGGGAGATCAGGGCGATGTCGAAGCCCTCGCGGCCGAAGCGCCGGGCGACGGCTGCTCCCAGGCCGGGTCCGGCTCCGATGACGGCGAAGGTGGTCATGGCATCTCCTTGAGCGTGCGTGGTCTCGGGCCGTGGTTCAGCCCAGTATCGCCCTATCGATCACAAGCCGATCACGCATGCCGGGACCACCCGAAGGAGTGCGTTTTCTGACCCGTTCCCGAGTAGTCGGCGCACAGCCACCGCCTCGGGCACCGCAGTCTGGTGCAATCCCTTTGAGTCCTACGGCAGTTGACGAGACTTCAGGGGGCACTGTGACGCGTCGTGACGGACAGTTCAAAACTGTACGGCTCAGAACGGTACGGCCCGGAACGGTACGGCTCAGAACCCTATCGACGGTTCTCGTGGCCTGGAGTGCGCTGGCCGGTACGACCCTCGTCGGGGCCGCACCGGCCAGCGGCGCGGCGGGCACCACCGCCGTCGCCCCCGGCATCACGTACACGGAGTTCGACATCCCCGCCGCCCAGGGTGTGGCGCACGCGCACGTACTGAGCGTCGATCTGCGCAATCCCCACGTACAGGTCGACCTGCTCCACCCCGGAGCCGTGGCGTCCCGGGCGACCGTCTCCCGACTGGCCGACTCGCGGGGTGCCGTCGCGGGCGTCAACGGCGACTTCTTCAACATCACGGAGACCCAGCACCCCGGGGTCGAGGCGACGGGCGCCACCGTGGGCCCGGCGATCGCGAGCGGGCACACCCTCAAGGCGGCGGTTCCGAACGGCCAGCGCTTCGGCCCCGCCCTGCCTCCGGGCACGACGACCAAGGACGTGTTCGGGGTGGGCCTCGACCGCCGGGCCCGACTGGACAGCCTGGCGCTCGACGGTGCGGTGCGCAGCCCCGAGGGGCGGTGGCCGCTCGGCGGGCTCAACCAATACGCGCTGCCGCAGGGTTCCATCGGCGCCTTCACCTCGGACTGGGGCAGTGTCTCCCGCGTCCGGGCCACCTGCGGCACCGACGCCGACCGGGCCGCGCCCTGTAGCGCGGACACCTACGAGGTGACGGTCCGCGGCGGCCGCGTCGCATCGGTGGCGAACACACCCGGCAGCGGTCCCATCGTCCCCGGCACCACCGTCCTGGTGGGCCGTGAGGCGGGAGCCCAGCAGCTGCGGAAGCTGGCGCCGGGCGAACCGGTCCGGGTACGGCACCGGCTGATCTCGACCGCCACCCGGATCCGGTACCGCTTCGCAGTCGGCGGCTACCCGGTCCTCACCGACGGTCAGCCGCTGCCCGGCCTGAACAACACGACCGCGGCCGTACGGACCGCCGTGGGCGTCTCCGGCGACGGGCGGCGGATGCTGCTGCTCGGCCTCGACGGCGCGCCCGCGTACCGCAGCGGTCTCACCATCGCGGAAGTGGCCGAGATCATGCGGAGGTTGGGCTCCGTCGACGCGTTCAGCCTGGACGGCGGCGGCTCCACCACGCTGGTCGCCCGCAAGCCGGGAGCGAACGCCGTGAGCGTCCTCAACCACCCCAGCGGCGGCGCCGAGCGTCCGGTCCCGAACGGCATCGGCGTGTTCTCACGTCCCTGACGTGCCGGCACGTCAGGGACGCAGGCTGCTCACGATGTCCGCCGTCGCCGTGAGTCCCTCGTGAATGGTCGGCGCCATGTGCGAGCTCGCCAGATAGAAGCCGAGCAGCACGCAGACCAGGGCGTGCGAGGGCTTCAGTGCGCCGTTGCGCAGGAAGACCACCGCGAGGATCAGGAGCAGTACCACCACAGAGATGGAAATGGCCATCGTCAACCTCCTCCGCCACGTCGACACCGCGGCTTTCGGCCGCAAGTGTGGCGTAGCGGAGGGTTCGTCCGGGCGGCTGACGTGTCCTCCGAACGTGTGGTGTCCGAGCCCAGTCGTACGTGCGAGCTACCGCGACCGCTTGTGGGCGTCCAGGAACGCCTGGAGGCCCGCGAGGTCGTCGGTGTTGAAGTAGTCGACGTCGGCGGCGAGGAGTTCGCCCCACAACGCGTCGCGGGCCGGGCCCGCCAGATCGGGCGTGGCCCAGAACCGCACCTTCTGTCGCCGCCCGTGCGCCGCCGCGATGATGCTCCGCAGCTTCGCGCGCTCGGCGTCGGGGAACGGGCCGACCCCGAGCCAGGTGAAGTTGAGTGTCCAGTTGTCGCTGATGAGCGGGATGAAGGAGGCGCTCGCCGTGCTGCCGAGGTCGGCGAGCCGGCCGTCGTAGAAGGCGCGCCGCACGGTCTGCGCCTCCATGGGCGTACGAGCGGCGCGGTCGCCGGAGATGACGGCCGTGACCGGCCCCGGGTGGACGCGGCCGTGGGCGTACGTCGTGAACAGGTGCCGGTAGCGGCGCAGATGGCGGTCGAGTTCGAGGTACGTCGACGCACCCTCGGTCTTGATGTCGATGAGGAGTTGCAGGGGCGTGCGGTAACCCCGGTACACCGAGCCGTGGTGGGCCTTGACGCGGGCGGCGAGGGGGGCGAGGTAGAGGGATTCCAGGGTGCGGGTCGGGTCGAGATCGACCGGGTCGTGGGCGACGAGGAGCTGGTCGCCCACGAGGTAGATGTCGGCCTCGACGCTGCCGAAGCGGTGGTCGAGGGCGTCGAACAGGGGCCTGGGGTGGTCGTAGTCGTTGTGCGCGTGGGCGCGCCACAGCGGGCTCGGGCCGTGCTTTTGCTCGCTCGCCCCCGCGTACGCGGCGGGCAGTGAGATGTAGCCCGCGAGGGCGGCGCCGAGGGTGCCGAGGGCTCTGCGACGGGTGGTAAGGGCCATGTGCTCTGCCTCCCTGGAAGTGCCGGACGAAGAAACCATGGGGGTCCCTCCCGGTCGAGCGAAGTCGAGACTGGGGGAGAGTATGGAGGCCGGGGGCACTCAAGGAGCAGTCCCGTGGAGGGAGTTGGCCGGACTGCCGCCGTTCGTTCACTTCGTCGGTGCGGAGCACACCAAAAAGCCCGCCCCAGGTGGGGCGGGCTTCTTGAGGGGGCGCGTCAGGGCGCCTGCAGATCCACCAGCCCGGCCAGCGCCTCACGATGCGCGCCCGCCGTGCCGTACGCGATCGAGTCCGCCTTCGCGCGCTTCAGGTAAAGGTGAACCGGGTGCTCCCAGGTCATACCGATGCCGCCGTGCAGTTGCAGGGCCTCCTCGGCGGCATGGACGGCGACGGGTGCGGCGTACGCCTGGGCGACGGCGACCGCCACCTCGGTGTCCGCGCTGCCGGTCGCGAGCGCGTCGGCGGCGCTCCTGGCCGCGGCACGGGTGTTGACGACCTCCAGCCACAGCTGGGCGAGCCGGTGCTTGAGCGCCTGGAAGCCGCCGACGGGCCGGTTGAACTGCTTGCGCTCCTTCAGGTAGCGGACCGTCTCCGTCAAGCACCAGTCGGCGAGGCCGAGTTGCTCGGAGGCGAGCAGCCCGGCGCCGGTGCGCAGGGCACGTCGTACGGCCGGTTCGGCAGCGCCCAGGTGGCGTGCCCGCACCCCGTCGAAGCCGACCGTCGCGAGCGGCCGGGTGAGGTCGAGGGACACCTGTGGCGTGACCGTCACGGCGTCCCCGTCCACCGCGTACAGCGCGCCGTCCGCCGCGGGAACCAGCAGCACATCGGCGACCGCCGCGTCCGCGATCCCCGTCAACTCCCCGTACAGGACACCGTCTTCGGCCCGTACGGTCTTGTAGGCGCCGCCTGCTGCCACGGACAGGGCGACGGCGAGCGCGCCCACCTTCCGTCCCGACGCCAGCTCCGCCAGCAGGTCGGCGGCCGCCTCGCCCTCGCAGGCCAGCAGTGCCTCGGTCGCGACGACGGCGCTCGTCAGATACGGCACGGGGGCGACCGCCCGGCCCAACTCCTCCAGCACCACGGCGGCTTCGCGGTGGGTGGCGCCCTGGCCGCCCTGCGACTCGGGTACCAGGAGACCCGCCAGGCCCATCCCGTCCGACAGTGCCTTCCACAGCTCGGGGTCGTGCGGCGCGTCCGACTCGGTGCGGGCGATGACGCCCGCCGCGTCGCAGTGGTCGGTGAGGAGGTCCCGGACGGCGGCGCGCAGCGCGTCCTCCTCTTCCGCGTACAGAAGGTCGGGCTGTGTACTCATCGGGCGAGGTCCTTCCAGGCGACGTCCTTGTCGGTGCGCGGCTCGGAGGGCAGGCCCAGCACGCGTTCGGCGACGATGTTCAGCAGGACCTCGCTGGTCCCGCCCTCGATGCTGTTGCCCTTGGAGCGGAGGTAGCGGTAGCCGGCGTCGCGGCCGGTGAAGTCGACGAGCTCCGGCCGGCGCATGGTCCAGTCGTCGTACAACAGGCCTTCCTCGCCGAGGAGTTCGACCTCCAGGCCGCTGATCTCCTGGTTGAGGCGGGCGAACCCGAGCTTCATTCCGGAGCCCTCGTGGCCGGGCTGGCCGGCGGCGAGCTGCTGGCGCAGCCGCTCGCCGGAGAGCCGGGCCACCTCTGCCTCGACCCACAGTTTCAGCAGCCGCTGGTGCAGGTCGTGGGTGCGCAGTTCGGGGCGCTCGCGCCAGGTCTTGGAGACGGGGCCGATCATGCCGCCCTCGCGCGGGATGCGCATACCGCCGATGGACACGCGCTCGTTCATGAGCGTGGTCTGCGCGACCCGCCAGCCGTCGCCGATCTCGCCGAGGCGGTGCGTGTCCGGGAGGCGTACGTCGGTGAGGAAGACCTCGTTGAACTCGGCCTCGCCGGTGACCTGGCGCAGCGGCCGCACCTCGACGCCGGGGTCGGTCATGTCGCAGATGAAGTAGGTGATGCCGCGGTGCTTGGGCAGGTCGGGGTCGGTGCGGGCGATGAGGATGGCCCAGCGGGCGAGGTGGGCGCTGGAGGTCCACACCTTCTGTCCGTTGATCACCCAGCTGTCGCCGTCGCGGACCGCGCGTGTACCGAGCGCGGCCAGGTCCGATCCGGCGCCGGGCTCGCTGAAGAGCTGGCACCAGACCTCCTCGCCGACCCAGAGCGGCCTGAGGAAGCGCCGTTTCTGCTCCTGGGTGCCGAAGCCGAGGATCGTCGGCGCGGCCATGCCGAGGCCGATGCCGATGCGCCGCGGGTCGTTGTCGGGCGCGCCCGCGGCCTCCAACTCGGCGTCCACGACGGCCTGGAGGGTACGCGGGGCACCGAGTCCGCCGAGGCCCTCGGGGTAGTGCACCCAGGCGAGTCCGGCGTCGAACCGGGCCTTGAGGAACTCGGTCCGGTCGGTTTCCAAGGGCGGATGGGCCGCCAGCAACTCCTGGGTGCGGCGGCGCAGTTCGGCTGCGTCGGTCATGCGGCTGCTCCGTTCTCGGATGAGGGCACCACGGCGACCCGCCCCGTGGTGACACCGTCGGCGACCCGCTGCACGGCCGCGGCGGCACCGCCGAGCGGCACGCGCTCGCTGACCAGCGGCTTGATGGCGCCCCGCGTGGCCAGCTCGGTGAGCTGCTCGTGGCAGTGCTGGATCAGCTTGGGGTTCTTGGTGTTGTACAGGCCCCAGTGCAGGCCGAGGATCGAGTAGTTCTTCACCAGGGCGTGGTTCAGCCCCGGGCTGGGGATCGACCCGCTCGCGAAGCCCACGACGACGATCCGGCCCTCGAAGGCGACGACCTTGGTGGACTGGGTGTAGGCGTCGCCACCGACGGGGTCGTAGATCACGTCGGCGCCCCGGCCGCCGGTGGCTTCCTTCACGGCGGCGATGACGTCCTGCGCACGCCGGTCGATGACGACGTCGCAGCCCAGCTCGCGTGCCACGGCGGCCTTGTCGGCACCTCCGACGACACCGATGACGGTGGCCCCGGCAGCCTTGCCGAGCTGCACGGCGGCGCTGCCGACGCCTCCGGCGGCCGCGTGCACGAGCAGCGTCTCGCCGGCCTCGAGGCGGGCGCGCCGGTGCAGACCGAACCAGCCCGTCTGGTAGCCGATGTGCAGGGCGGCGGCCTCGGTGTCGTCGAGGGCCTCGGGCGCGGGCAGCAGAGCGGCGGCATCCGCGACGGCGTACTCGGCGAAACCGCCGGACGGCAGTACGGGGTTCGCGAGTACCCGGCGCCCGTCCGCGGTCTCGCCGCAGATCTCCACGCCGGGCGTGAACGGCAGTGGCGGCCTGACCTGGTACTGCCCGCGGCACATCAGCGCGTCCGGGAAGTTGATGTTCGCCGCGCGCACCTTGAGCAGGACCTGGCCCTCGCCGGGCACCGGACGCGCCACGTCCTCCAGCCGCATCACCTCGCTCGGCTCGCCGATCTGGTGCACTTGCCATGCCTGCATGCGGGGCCTCCACGGGACTGCTCTGTCTGACCGGGCTCGACCGCATACTAAGCGGTCGCTTGCCGATCAGGGAACAGTCGCGTCCATCACGGACGGGTGGGGCGTGCCCGCACATGTATCCGCTCCCCCTGCGGGCCGAACAGACTCAGGAACTCCGCGGGCCCCTCGCCGGTCGAGCCGAACCAGTGGGGGACACGCGTGTCGAACTCGGCGGCCTCCCCGGCGGTCAGCACCACGTCGTGGTCGCCGAGCACCAGCCGAAGCCGCCCGGCAAGCACGTACAGCCATTCGTAGCCCTCGTGGGTCCGGGGTTCCGGCTCCTCCTTGCGCTCGGGTTCGAGCACCTTGAATGCCTGGAGCCCACCCGGCTGCCGGGTGAGCGGCCAGTACGTGCGGCCGTGCCGGACGATCGGCTGGGCGCGGACCCGGGGATCCCCGACCGGCGGCGCTCCGACCAGTTCATCGAGCGGCACCTGATGGGCGCGGGCGATGGGCAGCAGCAGTTCCAGGCTGGGCTTGCGCAGCCCGGACTCCAGCCGCGACAACGTGCTCACGGAGATGCCGGTCACCTCGGACAGCCCCGCGAGGGTCGCGCCCCGCTCCTTGCGGATCCGCCGCAGCCGCGGCCCGACCTCGGCCAGCACCTCATCGGTCGGTGTGTCTTCACTCATACACGTATTGCAGAATCAGCAAAGCCGTTTGTCAATACGGGCCCGGTCGGGCGACCTTCTCGGTGGAGGTGGTCACCATGACCGAGAGGTACGCAGCGGTTGTCATCGGCGGCGGCGCGGCGGGACTGTCCGCGGCGCTGGTCCTCGGCCGGGCACGGCACAGCACACTCGTCGTCGACGCGGGCGAGCCGCGCAACGCGCCCGCCGCGCACATGCAGGGCTATCTGTCCCGGGACGGCATGCCGCCCGCCGAGTTCCTCGCCGAGGGACGGCGGGAGATCGAGGGGTACGGGGTCGAGCTCGTCCGGGACCGGGTGGTGGACGTCACCCGCGGTGCGGACTTCGCCGTGGTCCTCGCCGGCGGCCGGGCCGTGCACGCCCGCAGGCTAGTCATCGCCACCGGCCTCAAGGACGAGCTGCCCACACTGCCCGGCGTCGCCGAGCGCTTCGGGCGGGATGTGCTGCACTGCCCGTTCTGCCACGGCTGGGAGGTGCGGGACCAGCCCTTCGGTGTGCTCGCCTCGACGGCGGCGAGCGTGCACCAGGCGTTGTTGGTCTCCCAGTGGTCGAAGGACGTGACCCTGTTCCTGCACACCGTCGCCGAGGACGAGCTGCCGGACGAGGACCTGCGGCGGCTCGCGGCCGCCGGGGTCGCCGTGGTGCCCGGCGAGGTCGCGGGGCTGATCGTCGACGGCGACCGGCTCACCGGAGTGCGGCTCGCGGACGGCACGACGCACCGGCGCTCCGTGATGTTCGTCGCGCCCCGCCCCGTCACACAGACCGGCCTGTTCGAGCGGCTGGGCGCCGAACTGCGGGAGACACCGTTCGGCACGTATCCCGTGGTCGACCCGACGGGCCTGACGACCGTGCCCGGCGTGTGGGCGGCGGGCAACGCGATCGGGTTCACGGAACAGGTCGTGCACGCGGCGAGCGGCGGCTACCGGGCGGCGACCGCGATCGTCGCGGACCTGCTCTTAACGGACCTCGACGCGGCCGTCAGGAAGCAGACGGGGAGTGGAACGGCCGCCGTCCGGGTGTAGAGCGGCCGCCTCCGTTGCACCATGGCTGCATGCTGCTGAGCCGGCTCGCCCAGGTGTCCCAGGAGGTCGCCGCCACCTCGGCGCGGTCCCGGAAGATCGGCCTGCTGGCCGAGTTGTTCCGGGAGGCCGACGCGGACGACGTGCCGATCGTGATCCCGTATCTGGCGGGACGCCTGCCGCAGGGGCGGCTCGGCATCGGCTGGAAGCTGCTCAGCCGGCCGGTGCCGCCCGCGGCGGAGCCCGCGCTCACGGTGCGGGAGGTGGATTCCCGGCTGACGGAGATCGGCGCGGTCACGGGCACCGGCTCGCAGGCCGAGCGGGGGCGTCTGACGGGCGCTCTGATGGCGGCGGCCACCGGCGACGAGCAGCGGTTCCTGCTGGGGCTGATCAGCGGCGAGGTGCGGCAGGGCGCGCTGGACGCGGTCGCGGTCGAGGGGCTCGCGGAGGCGACCGGCGCGCCCTCGGCGGACGTACGGCGGGCGGTGATGCTCGCCGGGTCGCTGCAGACGGTGGCGCGGGCGCTGCTCGCCGAGGGCCCCGAGGCCCTGGGCGGCTTCCGGCTCACCGTCGGCCGCCCGGTGCTGCCGATGCTGGCGCACAGCGCCACGTCCGTGTCCGAAGCCGTCGCCAAGCTGGGCGCGTGTGCCGTCGAGGAGAAGCTCGACGGCATCCGCGTACAACTCCACCGCGACGGCGACGACGTACGGATCTACACCCGCACCCTCGACGACATCACCGACCGTCTACCAGAACTCATTTCTGTCGCAATGGAGTTGAAGGACTCCAGATTCATCCTGGACGGCGAGGTCATCGCGCTGGACGAGGACGGGCGGCCGCGCTCCTTCCAGGAGACGGCCGGGCGCGTGGGTTCGCGGGTGGACGTGGCCACGGCCGCGCGGAGCGTGCCGGTCTCCCCCGTCTTCTTCGACGCGCTGTCCGTCGACGGGCGGGATCTGCTGGATCTGCCGTTCGCCGAGCGGCACGCGGAGCTGGCGCGGCTGGTGCCCGAGCCGATGCGGGTGCGGCGCACGCTCGTCGCCGGCCCCGAGGGCGTCCCCGCGGCGGAGCGGTTCCTCGCCGACACCCTGAAGCGGGGCCACGAGGGTGTCGTGGTCAAAGCCCTCGACGCGCCCTACAGCGCGGGCCGACGCGGCGCCTCCTGGCTGAAGGTCAAGCCCGTGCACACCCTCGACCTGGTGGTGCTGGCGGCCGAGTGGGGCCACGGCCGGCGCACCGGCAAGCTGTCCAATCTGCACCTCGGGGCGCGCACCGCTGACGGCTCCTTCGCCATGCTCGGCAAGACCTTCAAGGGTATGACGGACGCGATGCTGACCTGGCAGACCGCGCGGCTTCAGGAACTGGCCGTCGAGGACAACGGGTACGTGGTGACCGTACGGCCCGAACTCGTCGTCGAGATCGCGTACGACGGTCTGCAGAAGTCCACCCGCTACCCGGCCGGCGTCACCCTGCGCTTCGCCCGCGTGGTGCGGTATCGCGAGGACAAGACCCCGGCCGAGGCCGACACGGTCGGGACGCTGCTGGCCGCGCACCCGGAGGTGACCCCGTGAGCGGGAAGCGCAGCGCGGGACTGCTGTTGTTCCGGCGCACCGACAGCGGCCTCGAGGTGCTGCTCGGCCATATGGGCGGTCCGTTCTTCGCGCGCCGCGACGCCGGGGCCTGGACCGTGCCCAAGGGCGAGTACGAGCCCGACGAGGCCGGCTGGGCGGCCGCGCGCCGCGAGTTCCAGGAGGAACTGGGGCTGCCGCCGCCCGACGGGGAGGCCGTTCCGCTCGGCGAGGTGCGGCAGACCAACGGCAAGATCGTCACAGCCTGGGCGATCGAGGCGGACCTCGACCCGACGACCGTGCTCCCGGGCACCTTCGAGATGGAGTGGCCGCCGAAGTCGGGCCGCCGGCAGGAGTTCCCCGAGTTGGACCGGGTGGAGTGGTTCGGCCTGGACCGGGCGCGGGCGGTTGTCGTTCCGGCGCAGGCGGCGTTTTTCGACCGGCTGGCGGAGCACTCGGGCTGAAGAGCGCCCGCCGCGTTGCGCCGTACCGCGCCGCGCGGGAGGGTCGAGGAACAGCCCGCTTTCAGGAGGTCGGCCATGCCCATCGCAACGGTGAACCCGGCGAACGGCGAGACACTCAAGACGTACGAGGCCCTGGGCGCCGAGGAGATCGAGCGCAGGCTCGCGACGGCCGAGGCCACGTTCCGCGTCTATCGCACCACGTCCTTCGCCGAGCGGGCGCGGCTGATGCACCAGGCCGCCGACCTCCTCGACGCGGACCAGGACTCCATCGGCCGGGTGATGACCACGGAGATGGGCAAGCCGGTCAAGCAGGCCCGCGCGGAGGCCGCCAAGTGCGCGAAGTCGATGCGCTGGTACGCCGACCACGCCGCGGAACTGCTCGCCGACGAGGAGCCCCCCGACTTCGACGTGAAGGACTCCGGCGCCTCCCGCGTCCTGGTGCGCTATCGGCCGCTCGGCCCGGTGCTGGCCGTCATGCCGTGGAACTTCCCGCTCTGGCAGGTGATCCGCTTCGCCGCGCCCGCGCTGATGGCGGGCAACGTCGGGCTGCTCAAGCACGCCTCGAACGTGCCGCAGACCGCCCTCTACCTGGAGGATCTGTTCCGCCGGGCGGGCTTCCCCGAGGGCTGCTTCCAGACCCTGCTGATCGGCTCGGGCGCCGTCGAGGACATCCTGCGCGACCCCCGGGTCAAGGCTGCGACGCTCACCGGAAGTGAACCGGCGGGGCGTGCGGTCGCCTCGGTGGCCGGGGACGAGGTCAAGAAGACGGTCCTGGAGCTGGGCGGCAGCGACCCGTTCGTCGTGATGCCGTCCGCCGACATCGACCGCGCGGCGAAGACCGCGGTGACGGCACGCGTCCAGAACAACGGACAGTCGTGCATCGCGGCCAAGCGGTTCATCGTGCACGCGGACGTGTTCGACGCCTTCGCCGAGCGCTTCACGGCGGGCATGCGGGCCCTGAAAGTCGGCGACCCGCTGGACGAGGACACCGACATCGGCCCGCTCTCCAGCGAGCAGGGCCGCGGTGACCTGGAGGAACTCGTCGACGACGCGGTGGAGAACGGCGCGAGCGTCCTGTGCGGCGGCGAGCGCCCGGAAGGCTTCACGGACCGGGGCTGGTACTACGCGCCGACCCTCCTCGCCGACATCACCCCGGAGATGCGCATCCACCAGGAGGAGACCTTCGGGCCCGTGGCCACGCTCTACCGCGCCGCCGACCTGGACGAGGCCGTCACCCTCGCCAATGACACGCCCTTCGGGCTCAGTTCGAATGTCTGGACCCGCGACGAGGCCGAGGTGGACCGGTTCGTACGTGATCTGGCGGCGGGTGGCGTGTACGTCAACGGGATGACGGCGTCGCACCCGGCGTTCCCGTTCGGCGGGGTCAAGCGGTCCGGCTACGGGCGTGAGCTGTCGGGGCACGGAATCCGAGAGTTCTGCAACATCACCACGGTATGGCACGGAGCGTGAGCGTTCCGCAGCTACGATCCCTTCTGTGAACCGCGAAGTGACCCTGCCTCTGATCGTCGACGACCGCGGCACGTTGCAGGTGGCGGCCGCCGACGTCAGCAAACTGCTGCGTACGTTGGGCGGCCGATGGCTGCATCTGGTGGAGGCCGGTCAGGAGGGGCTCGACGAGGACACGGTGGCGACGCTGGCCATCGAACTCGCCAAGCTCGCCGACCGCATCGACGTGGCCTGCATCGCACACAGCAGTGGGACGACCTCGGGCTGACCGACGCCCGGTCGGCCCGGCCGCTGGTCGAGCTCCCACAGGGCGTGCCAGAACGTCGCCTCGTAGCTCTGCAGCCACCGCCCGTACCGGTGCACCTCATCCTCCCTCACCCGCCCGCACAGCGGCCGGCGCCTTGTGCTCCAGCTCCGGCGCGGGCTCGGCGAAGAGGTCGAAGAACCCGCAGGCCTCGTCGTCGAAGCCGTAGTGGCGGCGCAGAGCCCCGGCGATCGCCGCGCAACAGCCGCCGCACGTCCCGAAGTTGGCGCTCAGCGCGAGGACCACGTCGACCGGTGAACCGTTGAGGGCCGGCCAGGCCCACGTACGCGGGATGGGCCTGGCAGTCCGCGAGCGGCTCGTACGCGGCGGCCCGCGCCTCGTCCGCACCGCACGCGGCGACGTACGCACCCAGCCGATCCTGGGCCACGGCCTCACCCTCCGGGAGCATCGCGAAGAAGGCGGCGCTCTCCGGCCCGACATCCGGCCGTTCGGCCATCCGGCCATCCGGCCGTTCGGCCAGATGCCGGAACGCGCGGTGGTCCGCGGCGATCACATGGCGCTGTTCGAGGGCGAGGGCGGCGAGGGCGGCGAGAGTTGGAGCGCCGCGCCGGGCCCCGGGCGACCAAGGGCAACAGCCGGTTGGCGCGGGGGTCAGGGGCGAGCTTCCCGGAGGTGCGTTCCCGCAGGTCCCTGGCCGTTCTCGTCATCGCGCACCCCTTGGGTTCTGCGGTCCAGGAGCCCCCTCGACCGGGGTGCCACGCCCGACGCCGGGTCACCGGAACGGAGTAATCCGACGCGATATCCCCGCGCTGCCGAGTGATCGTGGGTTTACCACCCGTCGCATCGTGGGTGAACCACCCTTCCGCCGGGGGACGAAGTGTCCCCCGGAAGGCGAAAGTAGGCGCGTTCCATGGCGACTTTGTGCAAACCCTCGGTCTCCGTCCCGGAACATGTGATCACGATGGAGGAGACGCTGGAGCTGGCGCGGTCCCGGCACGAGGACCACCCCAACCTGCCACTGGCACTCCGGCTGATCGAAAACACCGGCGTCCAGACCCGGCACATCGTGCAGCCCATCGAAGAAACGCTGAAACATCCGGGCTTCGAGGCGCGCAACAAGGTCTACGAGAGTGAGGCGAAGGCCCGCGTCCCCGCGGTCGTACAGCGTGCGCTGGACGACGCCGAGCTGCTCACCACCGACATCGACGTGATCATCTACGTGTCGTGCACCGGGTTCATGATGCCCTCGCTCACGGCCTGGCTGATCAACTCGATGGACTTCAGCAGCGACACCCGGCAGATACCCATAGCCCAGCTGGGCTGTGCGGCCGGCGGCGCCGCGATCAACCGGGCGCACGACTTCTGCAAGGCCTACCCCCAGGGCAACGCGCTCATCGTGGCCTGCGAGTTCTGCTCGCTCTGCTACCAGCCGACCGACCTCAGCGTCGGCTCCCTGCTGTCCAACGGACTCTTCGGTGACGGCATCGCCGCCGCCGTCGTCCGCGGCAAGGGCGGCACCGGCATCCGCCTGGAGCGCAACGGCTCGTACCTGATCCCCAAGACCGAAGAATGGATCATGTACGACGTCCGGGCCACGGGCTTCCACTTCCTGCTGGACAAGCGGGTGCCCGGGACGATGGAGCCCCTCGCTCCCGCCCTCCACGCCCTCGCGCAGCAGCACGGCTGGAACGCCTCCGAGCTGGACTTCTACATCATCCACGCGGGCGGCCCCAGGATCCTCGACGACCTCAGCAAGTTCCTCGAAGTCCCGCCGGACGCGTTCCGGTTCAGCCGGGCCACCCTCACCGAGTACGGGAACATCGCCAGCGCCGTCGTCCTGGACGCGCTGCGCCGACTGTTCGACGAGGGCGGCGCCGAGCAGGCCTCGCGCGGACTGCTCGCGGGCTTCGGCCCCGGCATCACCGCGGAAATGGCCCTGGGCCGCTGGAACAACGACGAGACGACGTGACCGAGATGACCGAGAAAACGATCACCGAGGCGATGCCCCCGGTGCGCCACTGGCCCGCCCTCGACCTGACCGGCGTGGACTTCGACCCCGTCCTCACCGAACTCATGCGCGAGGGCCCGGTCACCCGGATCCAGCTGCCCAACGGCGAGGGCTGGGCGTGGCTGGTGACCCGCCACGACGACGTGCGCATGGTCACCAACGACCCCCGGTTCAGCCGTGAGGCGGTCATGGACCGGCAGGTCACCCGGCTCGCCCCGCACTTCATCCCGGCCCGTGGCGCGGTGGGCTTCCTGGACCCGCCCGACCACACCCGGCTGCGCCGCTCGGTGGCCGCCGCCTTCACGACGCGCGGGGTGGAGCGGGTGCGCGAGAGATCCCGGCGGATGCTCGACGAACTGGTCGACGAGCTCCTGCAGGACGGCCCGCCCGCCGACCTCACCGCGACGGTCCTCAGCCCCTTCCCCATCGCGGTGATCTGCGAGCTGATGGGCGTCCCCGCCCTCGACCGGCAGAGCATGCACGCCTGGACGCAGCTGATTCTGTCCTCCTCGCACGGCGCCGAGGTCAGCGAGAAGGCCAAGGACGAGATGAGCGCGTACTTCTCGAAGCTCATCGGCGAGCGGAACGGCAGCACCGGCGAGGACGTCACCTCGCTGCTCGGCGCGGCCGTGGGCCAGGACGAGATCACCCTGGAGGAGGCCGTCGGACTCGCCGTGCTCCTCCAGATCGGCGGTGAGGCCGTCACGAACAACAGCGGGCAGCTGTTCTACATCCTGCTGACCCGCCCCGACCTGGCCGAACAGCTGCGGGCCGAGCCCGGCATCCGCCCGGATGCCATCGACGAGCTACTCCGCTACATCCCCCACCGCAGCGCGGTCGGGCTGTCGCGGATCGCGAGGGAGGACGTGGACATCAAGGGCGTACGGATCCGGGAGGGCGACGCGATCTATGTGTCGTACCTGGCCGCGAACCGCGACCCGGACATCTTCCCCGACCCGGAGGTCATCGACTTCTCCCGCAGCCCCAATCCGCACGTGGCGTTCGGCTTCGGCCCGCACTACTGCCCGGGCGGGATGCTGGCGAGGCTGGAGTCGGAGCTCATGGTCGACGCGCTGCTGGACCGGATGCCGGGGCTGCGGCTCGCCGTACCACCGGATCAAGTCCCCTTCCGCAAGGGCGCGTTGATCCGCGGCCCCGAGGCCCTGCCCGTGACGTGGTGAGCAGCAGATGACCGCGTCCGAAGGGCTGCTCGTGCCGCCGGGACACGGCCGCGTGGTGCGGACGCCGGCCCAGCACGTGACGTTCAAGGTGACCGGCTCGCACTCGCGCATGGCGTCCACCTTCGAGGTGCTGGTGCCACCCGGCTTCGATGTGGGCGCCCATGTGCACACGCGCAGCGAGGAGCTCTTCTACGTGCTCGAAGGCGAGCTGGACGTGCTCGCCTTCGAGCCTCGGGTGCGGACGCCCGACAATTGGCAGAGGTGGGAGTCGAGTTCGGGCAAGCGGGTGGTGCGGGCCACACCAGGCACCGTCATCGTCGTCCCCCCGGGATGCCCGCACGCTTTCTCCAACCCCACGGAGACCCAGGCAAAGATGTTCTTCCAGGCCTCCCCGCCCCCGGATCACGAACGCTACTTCGAGGAGTTGCTGGAGATCCTGGGGGCGGGCGGCCCGCCCGATCATGCGGCAATCGAGGAGCTCAGGGCGAGATACGACATCGAGCAACTCACACCTCTGCAACACCGCTGACTGCAGCGCCCCTTCAGGGGCGCGATGTTCCGCCGGACAGGCCCTAGCGAATCGGCATCCCGGACAAGGTCCGCGCAATCACCAGCCGCTGAATCTCGCTCGTTCCCTCAAAAATGGTGTAAATGGCGGCATCTCGGTGCATACGCTCTACCGGGTACTCCCGGGTGTACCCGTTGCCGCCCAGGATCTGAATCGCCTGCCCCGTCACCTTCTTCGCGGTCTCACTCGCGAACAGCTTCGACATCGACCCCTCGGCCGCAGTGAACGGCTTGCCGCTGATCGCCATCCAGGACGCACGCCACACCAGCAGCCGCGCCGCGTCGATCGACGTCCGCATGTCGGCGAGCTGGAAGGCGACTCCCTGGTTGTCGATGATCGGCCGCCCGAACTGCTCACGGGTCATGGCGTAGTCGAGGGCGACCTCGTACGCGGCCCGCGCGGTGCCCACCGCCATCGCACCCACCGCGGGGCGGCTCGCCTCGAACGTCGCCATCGCGGCGTTCTTCACCCGCTCGCCGCCCCCCGCCTTTGCACGCTCCCGGGCACGGGCCAGGCGCTCGTCCAGCTTCTCCTTGCCGCCGAGCAGGCAGGAGCCGGGGATGCGGACGTCCTCCAGGACGACCTCGGCGGTGTGCGAGGCGCGAATGCCGTGCTTCTTGAACTTCTGGCCCTGGGACAGTCCGGGGGTGCCCGGCGGGACGATGAAGGAAGCGTGCCCCTTGGACCCGAGCTCCGCGTCGACGACAGCGACGACGACGTGGACATTGGCGATGCCGCCGTTGGTGGCCCAGGTCTTGGTGCCGTTGAGGACCCACTCGTCCTTGGCCTCGTCGTAGACGGCGCGCGTCCGCATGGAAGCGACGTCGGAGCCGGCGTCGGGCTCGGAGGAGCAGAACGCGGCGACCTTGACGTCGTTGGCATCGCCGTACATCTGGGGAATCCAGGTGCCGATCTGCTCCTCGGTGCCATTGGCGAGGACACCCACGGCGGCGAGGCCGGTGCCGACAATGGAGAGGGCTATGCCCGCGTCGCCCCAGAAGAGCTCCTCCATGGCCATCGGAATCCCGAGGCCGGTGGGGTCGAAGTACTGCTGGGCGTAGAAGTCCAGGGAGTAGATGCCGACCTTCGCGGCCTCCTGGATGACCGGCCAGGGAGTCTCCTCGCGCTCGTCCCACTCGGCGGCCGCGGGGCGGATCACATCGGCGGCGAACCCGTGGAGCCAGTCCCGGACTTCCTTCTGTTCGTCGTTGAGCTCCATGGTGAACTCGGCCATGTCCCCTCCAGCACTGCACTAAAGTGTTACTTGCGGTAACGGAGTCTGTTACCGACGAGTAGGAAAAGTCAACTCCCGAGCCCCGCTCGGCTGCCCGTTCGATACGCATGAGCCGATGAGTGTTACTTTGCGCAGGCGTCACCGAATCAGCACGGGTGGGGAGAGAACATGGACACCACACAGCGGACCGACCAGCAGAGTTCCGCCGACCGCCGCCGGCGCGAGCTGCTGGAGGCCGCCGACCGGGTGGTGCTCCGCGACGGCCCGGGGGCCTCGATGAACGCCATCGCCGCCGAAGCGGGCATCACCAAGCCGATCCTCTACCGCCACTTCGGCGACAAGGGCGGACTCTACGCCGCACTCGCCAAACGGCACACCGACGCCCTGCTCGGAGCGCTGCGGGCCGCGCTGGACGCGCCCGCGGAGCGCCGGGAGCGGGTCGAGTCCACGCTCGACACGTACCTCGCTGCCATCGAGGCGCGGCCGCAGGTCTACCGGTTCCTGATGCATCCGGCGGAGGGCGGCAACCCCGGCGACCCGGGCTTCGACGTGGGCAAGCATTCCGCGCCGTTGCTGCGCCGCATGGGCGAGGAGTTGGCGGAGGTCATCGAGGAGCGGGTCGATCTCGGGCCGGGCAGTCAGCAGCTGGCACGGGTGTGGGGGCACGGGATCGTCGGCATGATGCATGCCGCCGGGGATTGGTGGCTCGGGGAACGGCCGTGTTCTCGGGCCGAGTTGGTACGGAGCCTGGCTGACCTGCTGTGGGGCCGGCTGGCGGCGGCCGGGGATCGGGCCGGGGGCCCCGGGTTCTGAGGCCGTATGTCGGCTGCAGGCCCCCCGCGCCCTTTCAGGGGCGCGGGGAACTGCGCGCTCAGCCACATACAACCCGCAGCCAACAGACGATCTCAGCCACCCCAAGACGCTCGCGCCGCCTGCCTCAGCACCCGGCGGCGGCGCCAGCCGCTCAGCCGGTCCACATAGACCCCGCCCTCGAGGTGATCGCACTCGTGCTGCAGACACCGGGCGAACCACCCCGTGCCATGGACCCGCATCGGCTCGCCGTCCACCGTGAAACCCTCGACGACGGCATGGTCGTACCGCTCCGTGCCCGCCTCCAGACCCGGCAGGGACAGGCAGCCCTCCGGGCCGCGCAGGACCACACCGTCCGCCTCGACGAGACGTGGGTTCACCACATGTCCGAGATGGCGGACATCCTCGTCGTCCGGGCAGTCGTACACGAAGACCCGCAACGGTACGCCGACCTGGTTCGCGGCGAGGCCGACGCCCTCGGCGGCGTACATCGTCGCGAACATGTCCTCGACGAGCCGGGCGAGTTCGGGACCGAAGTCCGAGACATCCTCGCACGGCGTGTGCAGAAGCGGGTCGCCGAGCAGAGTCACCGGGCGGACGCGCCCTCGGGTGCCGGGGATGGAGCCATGTCGCATGGCGGCAAGGGTACGGTCCTGGGTGGCGCGCGCATGTCGCGCGGGCACCGTGACGGTGCCGCGATTCGGGCACCTGAGTGGATCTCGATAGGCTGAGGCCCACACGGTGCCGGGGGCAGAGGCGCGGCGCGTACGCAAGGAGGATCGAGAAACGATGTCAGGCAACTCGGACCCGCTGACGCCGCGGGCCAAGCTGGCCGTGACGGCGGGCAAGGCGGCGGCGGCCGTCTCGCGGGCCGCCGGACGCGGCAGCGGATCGGTGATCGGCGGCCGGGTGGCACTCAAGCTCGACCCCGACCTGCTGGCCCGGCTGGCCACACACCTGGACGTGATCCTGGTGTCGGCGACCAACGGCAAGACCACGACCACCCGGCTGATCGCGGAGGCACTGCGCGCCGCGGGCCCGGTCGTGTCCAACGCGCTGGGCGCCAACATGCCCGCGGGTATCACCTCGGCGCTGGCCGGTGGCTCGGACTCCAAGTTCGCGGTCATCGAGGTCGACGAGAAGTACCTCGCCGGTGTCGCGCGCGACACCGACCCGAAGTGCATCGCGCTGCTCAACCTCTCCCGCGACCAGCTCGACCGGGCCGCCGAGACCCGGATGATGGCCGAGCACTGGCGCGAGGGGCTGGCCGGGTCCAAGGCCGTCGTGGTCGCCAATGCCGACGACCCGTTGGTGGTGTGGGCCGCGTCCTCCTCGCCGAACGTCATGTGGGTGGCGGCCGGACAGATGTGGAAGGACGACGCCTGGTCCTGCCCGTCCTGCGGTGGTGTGATGCAGCGCCCCGGCGACGACTGGTTCTGCGGCGACTGCGGCTTCCGTCGTCCGACGCCGACCTGGGCGCTGTCCGGCGACCACGTACTCGACCCGCACGGCTCCGCGTGGCCGATCCACCTGCAGCTGCCGGGGCGGGCCAACAAGGCGAACGCCGCCTCGTCGGCCGCCGTCGCCGCCGTCTTCGGGGTGCCGCCGCAAGTGGCCCTGGAGCGCATGTACCAGGTCCAGGCGGTGGCCGGACGCTACGACGTGGTGCAGTTCATGCAGCGCGACCTGCGTCTGCTGCTCGCCAAGAACCCCGCGGGCTGGCTCGAGACGTTCTCCCTGATCGACCCGCCGCCGACCCCGGTCATCCTGTCCGTGAACGCCCGTGGCGCCGACGGCACCGACACCTCCTGGCTCTGGGACGTCGACTACACCCGCCTCACCGGGCACCCGATCTTCGTCCTCGGCGACCGCAAGCTCGACCTCGCCGTGCGCCTGGAGGTCGCCAACCAGTCGTTCCAGGTGTGCGAGAACCTCGACCAGGCCGTGCAGCTCGCGCCGCCGGGCCGCATCGAGGTCATCGCCAACTACACCGCGTTCCAGGATTTGAGGCGTCGTGTCGGCAACTGAGCAGCCACGGAGGACGAAGAGAATGAGTGACAACAGCTTGCGTCTGGTGTGGATCTACCCGGACCTGCTGAGCACCTACGGCGACCAGGGCAACGCCCTCGTCGTGGAGCGCCGGGCCCGCCAGCGCGGCCTCGACGTCGCCCGTCTCGACGTACGCAGCGACCAGCCGATCCCCACCTCCGGCGACATCTACCTGATCGGCGGCGGTGAGGACCGGCCGCAGCGGCTCGCCGCGGAGCGTCTGCGTCGCGACGGCGGTCTGCACCGCGCGGTCGGCAACGGCGCGATCGTCTTCTCGGTGTGCGCCGGCTACCAGATCCTGGGACACGAGTTCATCAACGACCTCGGACAGCGCGAGCCGGGCCTCGGCCTGCTCGACGTGGTCTCGGTGCGCGGCGAGGGCGAGCGGTGCGTCGGCGACGTCCTCGCGGACATCGACCCGCGGCTGGGCCTGCCACAGCTGACCGGCTTCGAGAACCACCAGGGCGTCACCCATCTCGGCCCCACCGCACGCCCGTTCGCGAACGTGCGGCTCGGCAAGGGCAACGGCACGGGCGACGGCACCGAGGGCGCGTACAACGACACGGTGTTCGGTACGTACATGCACGGTCCCGTACTGGCCCGCAACCCGCAGATCGCGGACCTGCTGCTGAAGCTGGCGCTCGACGTGAACGCGCTGCCGCCGATCGACGACCGCTGGTACGAGGCGCTTCGGGGCGAGCGCATCGCCGCGGCGCAGCAGCCCGCCTGAACCGCGCAAAACGCCCTCGGGGCGCGCTCGAGGCCATGGCTCGAGCGCGCCCCGAGTCGTGTCCGGCACGGTGTCCACAGGGCCCGCCTGACAGCCCTCCCGCTCACTTGTGCGGGCGAGTCCACCAGGCGGACGCCCGCTACGGCACCACCCCGTCCCGCCGGTAGGGTGACCGGGACTCAACCGGACAACGTGGTCCGGTCCCCAGCCCACGTTGAGAAGGTATTTCGGGCCATGCGCATTGGTGTCCTCACGTCCGGCGGCGACTGTCCCGGCCTGAACGCCGTCATCCGGTCCGTCGTGCACCGTGCCGTCGTCGACCACGGCGACGAGGTCATCGGTTTCCGGGACGGCTGGAAGGGCCTTCTGGAGTGCGACTACCTCAAGCTGGACCTCGACGCGGTGAGCGGCATCCTGGCTCGCGGCGGCACCATGCTCGGTTCCTCCCGGGTCCAGCCCGCGCATCTGCGTGACGGCGTGGAGCGGGCCAAGGGTCATGTCGCGGAGCTCGGCCTCGACGCGATCATCCCGATCGGCGGCGAGGGCACGCTGAAGGCCGCCCGGCTGCTCTCGGACAGCGGCCTGCCGATCGTCGGCGTGCCGAAGACCATCGACAACGACATCGCCGCCACCGACGTGACCTTCGGCTTCGACACGGCCGTCGGCGTCGCGACCGAGGCCCTGGACCGACTGAAGACCACGGCCGAGTCCCACCAGCGGGTGCTGATCGTGGAGGTCATGGGCCGCCACACCGGCTGGATCGCGCTGCACTCCGGCATGGCGGCGGGCGCGCACGCGATCGTCGTACCGGAGCGCCCCTTCGACATCGAGGAGTTGGCCGCGACGGTCGGCGAGCGCTTCGAGGCGGGCAAGCGGTTCGCCATCGTCGTGGCCGCCGAGGGCGCCAAGCCCCGTGCGGGCACGATGAACTTCGACGAGGGCGGCAAGGACGTCTACGGGCACGAGAGGTTCGCGGGCATCGCCCGGCAGCTCTCCCTCGAGCTGGAGGAACGCCTCGGCAAGGAGGCCCGTCCGGTGATCCTCGGCCACGTCCAGCGCGGGGGTACGCCGACGGCGTACGACCGGGTGCTCGCCACGCGGTTCGGCTGGCACGCGGTGGAGGCCGCGCACCGTGGTGAGTTCGGCCACATGACCGCGCTGCGGGGTACGGACATCGTGATGGTGTCTCTCGCGGAGGCGGTGGAGACGCTGAAGACGGTTCCTGACGAGCGGTACGCCGAGGCGGAGTGCGTGTTGTAGGTCGTCGGGTGCGGGTTGTGGTGGCTGGTCGCGCCCACGCGGCGGAGCCGCACAGTGTCACAGCCCCGCGCCCCTTTCAGGGCGCTCGTACTGACCCCGGTCACCACGGTGACCGGGGTCAGTTCTAGTCTGGTGCCGGACAGACTGCGCACAACCCGTACGAAACAGGAGCCGGCGGATGGATCACAGCGGGCACGGCATGACCATGGATCTGCCGCCGTTCACGCTGGGACGGGGGCTCGAGTGGTCCGCGGACCCGTTCTTCCTCGTCGCCTGCCTGGCGGGACTAGGCCTGTACGGCTGGGGGGTGGTGCGGCTGGCTCGGCGCGGCGACAAGTGGCCGGTCGGGCGGACCATCGCCTTCGTCCTCGGTGTGCTGACCGTGATGCTGGTGATGTGCACCAAGCTGAACGACTACGGCATGGTGATGTTCAGCGTGCACATGGTGCAGCACATGGTGATCAGCATGCTGTCGCCGATCCTGATCCTGCTCGGTGCGCCGATCACGCTCGCCCTGCGCGCACTGCCGGTGGCGGCCACCCGAGGGCACAAGGGGCCCCGTGAACTGCTGCTGATGTTCCTGCACAGCCGCTACATGCGGATCGTCACGCACCCGGCGTTCACGATCCCGCTGTTCATCGCGAGCCTGTACGCGCTGTACTTCTCCCCCATCTTCGACTTCCTGATGGGCTCCAAGGTCGGGCACATCGCGATGATGTGTCACTTCCTCGCCGTCGGCCTGGTCTTCTTCTGGCCGATCATGGGTGTGGACCCGGGGCCGCACCGGCCGGGCTATCTGATGCGGATGCTGGAGTTGTTCGCGGGGATGCCGTTCCACGCGTTCTTCGGCATCGCGCTGATGATGGCGTCCGGGCCGATGGTCGAGACGTACGAGAACCCGCCCGCCTCGCTCGGCATCGACGCGCTCGCCGACCAGACCGCGGCGGGTGGCATCGCCTGGGCGTTCAGCGAGATCCCGTCCGTCCTCGTGCTGCTCGCGCTGCTCTTCCAGTGGTACGGCTCCGAGCAGCGCCAGGCCCGCCGCACGGACCGGGCCGCGGACCGCGACGGCGACAAGGAACTCGAGGCGTACAACGCCTATCTGGCCTCACTCAACGCACGCGGTCGCTGAATCATCTCTCGGTTGCTGAATTAACTTTGCAATTCGCCTTGCGTGAAAGGCATTTCCATTCAGTAGCATGAGATGTGATGCTCCGCGTCCGGACGGTCTCGTGTCCGCCCCGCGGAGCCCACGGGGGAAACCGCAGGGGGAGCGGTCATGACATTTCGCGCGTCCATGCAAAGGGTCGGCATTTCAGCGGCCCACAGGATTGTCTTAGTGCTGGTTTCCGTGCTGATAGTCAGCGGGTGCAGCAAATCCGATCAGTTGTTCGTAGTGCGGGCCGTGGCGGCCGGCGTTTCATCGGTCTCCCCTTTCTTCGAGGAGGACGGCCAACTCGGCACGGACATCCACCTGCGCGAGGCGCGGCCGAGCGGTGGCGTGCAGGCCAGCAACAACCCCGGGTTGTACGGCGGTGCCACCGGGGGCGACGACAGCGGTTCGCCGGGACAGGACGGCGACGATGGGGCCACCGGTGAGTTCGGCGGCTCGACCAAGCCCGGCACGTGCGACGTCGAGAAGCTGAAGAATTTCCTCACCGCTCCCGAGAACTCCGCGAAGGCTCAGGAATGGGCGCGGGTGCTGCGTATCACCACCGATGAGATCCCTGGCTATATCGATCGACTCACACCCGTCGTACTGCGTCACGACACTCTCGTGACGAATCACGACTACGAGGACGGCAAGGCCGTTCCCTACGCCGCTCTGCTGCAGGCCGGAATCGCCGTTCTGGTCGATCAGCAGGGACTGCCCGCCGTGAAGTGCTCGTGCGGCAACCCGCTGCTCCCCTTCGAGGGAGACGCCGCCAAGACCAAGGTGCAGTTCAAGGACGGCAACAAGAAGTGGGCCGACTTCCGGCAGGACCACGTCGTGGTGGTCAAGCCGCCGCCCGGGCAGCAGGACATCCGCAGGCTCCAGCTCGTCGACGTCCACAACCCCGACCGTGGCATCGCCCGGCCGCTGGGCACCGAGGGCAAGAACGACACGTCGTTCAGCACCCACGAGAAACACACCGTGCCTGCCGTCACCGGCATGGTGTTCGCCCAGGCGACCCAGAGCCTGGCGGACGAGGGGCTGGCGATGGCGTACGACGGCGGCGCTCTGCCGCCCGACGACGCCCCGGTCATCGCCTCCCAGCCCGCCGAGGGCAGCAAGGTCGAATGGGGCACGCCCGTGACCCTGAGCGTGCGGGACGACAGCCCGTCCGACAGCGGCGACGGTGGGGACTCGCCGTCGGAATCCGGTGGAGCGACCACGGATGGCCCCGACGACTCGAGCTCGGGCCCGGATGCGTCGAGCTCGAGCCCCGGGACCAGTCCGCCGACTCCGTCCGGCGACTCGTCCGGCCCCTCGTCCTCGGGCGGAGGCACCGGAACACCCACGACGCCCGGTTCGAGCGGCGGCACTGATGGCGGAACAGACGGCCCGACGAACGGCGGGACGGGCTCATCGCCCCCGCCGGACACTTCGCCACCGGACACTCCGCCGCCGGACACTTCTCCGCCGGAACCGTCGCAGACACCGACCAGAAGCGACCCGGTCACCCCCTCGCAGCCCACCTCGGCCGCCCCGCCATCGGTCGACCCCACCGTCAGCAGCGCGCCGCCGTCGACCGAACCGGAGTCGAGCGCGCCCGCCCCGGTCGACCCCGGCACGAGCGACTCCGCGCCCGGTGAACCCTCCACGACCGACTCCGGCGGGACCACCCAGGTCATGACCTGATCCGCGTACGAACCAACGCAGAACCCGGGGAGCAACCGGATGGCAGCAGGATCACCGCAGTCGGGAGTGGGCCGTGTCATCGGCGGCCGGTATCTGCTCCTGGACCAGGTCGGTTCCGGCGGGATGGGCCATGTCTGGCTCGCCCACGACCAGCGACTCGACTGCGATGTCGCACTCAAGGAGATCAAGTTCCGCGGTGTCCCGGACAGCGGTGAGGAGCACGAGTCGCGCATCGCGCGCGCCCGCGCCGAGGCGCGGCACGCGGCGGTACTGCGCGGGCACCCGCACGTGGTGACCGTGCACGACGTGCTGGAGCACGAGGGCCTGCCGTGGATCGTGATGGAGTACGTGGCGGGCGCGCAGGACCTGCGCGCCTGGCTCGCCCGGCGCGGCCCGCTGGCCCCCGACGAGTGCGCCCGTATCGGCATCGCGGTACTCGACGCGCTGACCGCCGGGCACGAGCGCGGCATCATGCACCGGGACGTCAAGCCCGCGAACATCCTGCTCGCCCCGGATCGCACGGGCACCCCCGGCTCCCGCATCCTGCTCACCGACTACGGCGTCTCGGTCCAGCCGGACTCCCCCGAGACCCGTTGGACCCGGGCGTCCGTCCTGGTGGGCACGGCCGGCTACCTGGCACCGGAGCGGGCCTCGGGCGGGCCACCGACCGCGGCGGCCGACCTGTTCTCGCTGGGCTGCACCCTGTACTTCGGTGTGGAAGGCACCGGTCCCTTCGACCGCGACAGCGATCTGGGGACACTGACCGCCGTCGTCCTGGAAGAGGCGCCGCCAACCCGGCGGGCCGGTGCGCTACGGCCGATCATCGAGGCGCTGCTGGTCAAGGACCCCGTCCAGCGAATCTCCGCGGAGGACACGGCGGCGGCCCTGGCCCGCGTCATCCTGCCCGAGCCCCATCCGCCGACTCAGGTGGACCCCGGCTCGCGGCCGCCATGGGCGGGGCTCGTCACCTCCGACGCGTCCGGGGGCCTGGCGCCACCGGGCCAGGCGGGCTCCGGTGCCCCGGCGCGGGACCA
Organism: Streptomyces sp. SD15; assembly: GCF_054462255.1. Lineage (NCBI taxonomy): Bacteria > Bacillati > Actinomycetota > Actinomycetes > Kitasatosporales > Streptomycetaceae > Streptomyces > Streptomyces sp. SD15. The sequence goes on from NZ_JBTLMO010000018.1 coordinate 118,740, forward strand.
GGGCTTCGCGGCACCGGCATCGGCGCGGGACCAGGACCTGGCCACCCCCGCCGGAGATCAGGGCTTCGCGGCACCGGCCGCCCACACCGCCGCGGCCTACGCCCCCACGGCCGACGCCGCTCGCGCACCGGCGTCCCACCCGACGTACACGCCCACAGCGCACGCCATCGGCACCCCGGCCTCCGGATACGCCCCCCGGCCGGGCCAGGGCTTCGGCCCGCCGAACCCGAGCACCCCCCGACCCGGCGTCGGCTTCGGTCCGCCGTGGTCCGGAGGGCCGGTCACCCCCACCACAGGTCCCGGCAGGCGGCGCCGCAAACGCCCGCTCGTCCTGCAAGGAGCCGCGGCACTGCTCCTCGCGCTGGCGCTGACCGCGGGAGGGGTCTGGTACGCGATGGCGCGCAAGCCCATCCCCCCGTACGGCGACACGGTCGGCCTGTCCGAGCCGCTCCGCAAGGGCGACTGTGTGCTGAGCGACCCGTCCCCCGCGCCCTCGACGGGTGTCCCGCGGTTGCAACTGGATCCCAGCTGCGGAGCCCTGCGTCCCGACGGGCAGGTGATGGAGCTGTACCAGGCCCGCTCGTTCGAGGACGCGAGCCGCAGCGGAGCGAACCAGTGCGCTGAGCGGACGAAGGCCATCGCGGACAAGCTCGCATGGCATGTGCAGAGCCTGGCCGTGGTGCCGACGCGCGAGGGCTTCGAGGCCACCGGCGGCAACGTCGCGTGCCTGCTGGTCGGGAAGCACGGACCGGTGTACGGCAAGCTGGGCGGCCTCCGTCCGTACGGGATGACGTTCGAGGACGCGACCCAGATGCAGGAGGACGACTGCCTCGGCCATGTACGCGGGGACGCGCGCCAGTACACCCACTACGAGCTCGTCTCCTGCGACAAGGACCATGTAGGGGTGGTCGTCCGCATCACGCACCTCACTACCTTCGAGGCCGGCAAGGACGCCGATGCCGAGGCGGACGCGCAGTGCGCGACCGACGCCCCGCCGGAGGACTTCGGCTACAGCTCCCGCACCTACCTGAGCCATGGCTTGCGCAGCAAAGGACTGTGGGCCAAGGGGTACTACCTGGTGGTCTGCGGCATCGAGCGCCGGGACAAGACCCTCATGCGCGGCAACGAGTAGCCTGCCCGGCCCTGGCGAACCGCGCCCTGTCGGGTGAAAATGGCCCCAGGCCACGGCCCGCTTCGCGGACCCCGCCTCGAGGAGGGTGGTGCTGCGATGCCCGGTTCGACGAAGACGATGGGGGTGCTCACCGTCGGTGGGCTCGTCATGGTGACGGCCTACACGGTGGCGCTCGGCAGCAATGGCTGGCTGTGGTTCGGCTGGGTGCTCCTCGGCCTGATCACACTCGGGATGGTGGCCTCGCGCAGCACCTGACGCCCGCCGCGTTCACTGTCTGGGCAGGCGTCCCGCCGAGTGCACGCCCGGCTGATATTTCGGCAGCCGGGCGGTGATCTTCATGCCCGCGCCCACCGCGGTCTCGATGACGAGGCCGTAGTCGTCCCCGTACACCTGGCGCAGCCGGTCGTCGACGTTGGACAGTCCGATGCCGCCCGAGGGGCTGACCTCACCGGCGAGGATGCGGCGCAGCCGGTCGGGGTCCATTCCGGTGCCGTTGTCCTCGATGACGACCAGTGCCTCGGCGCCCGCGTCCTGCGCGGTGATGCTGATGTGGCTCTTGTCGGTCTTGCCCTCCAGGCCGTGCTTGACGGCGTTCTCCACGAGGGGCTGAAGGCAGAGGAAGGGCAGCGCGACCGGCAGTACCTCGGGCGCGATCTGCAGGGTGACCGAGAGACGGTCGCCGAAGCGGGCCCGTACGAGCGCCAAGTAGTGGTCGATGGCGTGGAGTTCGTCGGCGAGGGTGGTGAAGTCGCCGTGCTTGCGGAACGAGTAGCGGGTGAAGTCGGCGAATTCCAGGAGCAGTTCGCGGGCGCGTTCCGGGTCGGTGCGGACGAACGACGCGATCACCGCGAGCGAGTTGAAGATGAAGTGCGGGGATATCTGGGCGCGCAGGGCCTTGATCTCGGCCTCGATCAGGCGGGTACGGGACTGGTCGAGGTCGGCGAGTTCCAGTTGTACCGAGACCCAGCGGGCCACCTCGCCCGCGGCCCGTACCAGCACGGCGGACTCGCGGGGCGCGCAGGCGACGAGCGCTCCGTGCACACGGTCGTCGACAGTGAGTGGTGCAACGACGGCCCAGCGCAGGGAACAGTCCGGCTCATCGCACCCAAGCCGGAAGGCCTCGCCGCGCCCGGTCTCCAGCGGGCCGCCGAGCCGTTCCATGATCTCCGTGCGGTGGTGCTCCCCCACGCCGTCCCAGGCGAGGACCGTGTCCTGGTCGATGAGGCAGAGGGCGTCCGTGCCGAGCAGGGTGCGCAGTCGTCGGGCGGACTTGCGGGCCGTCTCCTCGGTGAGCCCCGCGCGCAGCGGGGGCGCGGCCAGCGAGGCGGTGTGCAGGGTCTCGAAGGTGGCGTGCTCGACGGGGGTGCCGAGCCCGCCCAGGTTCTCGGGCCGCGCGGTGCGCCTGCCGAGCCAGAACCCTGCGGCGAGCAGGGGGAGTACGGCGACACAGAGGCCCGCGAGGAATCCGCTCATGCCTTGGCCTCTCCCCGAACTACGGCCCGCGTCTCCCCTCGTGCCTCTCCTCTTGTCTCTCCTCTTGTCTCTCCCCGTATTTCTCCCCCGGACAGTTCTTCCGGCAGATGGAACCGGGCCAGTATCGCCGCGGTCCCGGCCGGGACCCGTCCCGGCGTGGCCAGCGACACCAGCACCATCGTGAGGAACCCGAGCGGCACCGACCAGAGCGCCGGCCAGGCCAGCAGCGCGTGCAGCGAACCCGAGCCCGGGTAGCCCGCCATGGTCGCGGCGACCGCGACGAAGGCCGCACCGCCGCCGATCAGCATTCCGGCGGACGCGCCCGGCGGGGTCAGACGCCGCCACCAGATGCCGAGGACGAGCAGCGGGCAGAAGGAGGACGCGGACACGGCGAAGGCGAGGCCGACCGCGTCGGCGGCCGGCAGCCCGCCCACCATCGCGCTCGCCGCGAGCGGCACCACCATGGCGAGCGCGGTGCCCAGCCTGAAGTGCCGTACCCCGCGCGAAGGCAGCACATCCTGCGTGAGCACCCCGGCCACCGCCATCGTCAGTCCGGACGCGGTCGACAGGAACGCCGCGAAGGCCCCGCCCGCCACCAGCGCGCCCAGGAGATCCGCGCCGAGCCCGCCGATCATCCGGTCCGGCAGGAGCAGGACGGCCGCGTCCGCGTTCCCGGTGAGCGTGAGTTCGGGAGCGTACAGCCTGCCCAGCGCCCCGTAGACGGGCGGCAGGAGGTAGAAAGCGCCGATCAGGCCGAGCACGGCGACGGTGGTGCGGCGGGCCGCGACACCGTGCGGACTGGTGTAGAAGCGGACGACCACGTGGGGCAGTCCCATCGTGCCGAGGAAGGTGGCGAGGATGAGGCCGTACGTGGCATACAGCGGGCGTTCCTCGCGACCGGCCGCCAGCGAGGTGGACATGCCGCCGTTGCTGCCGCGGTCGGCGACCGGGACCGGGTCGCCCTTGGTGAAGGTCAGCCGGGTGCCGCGTTCGATGTGGTGGGCGCCTGCGGGGAGTTGGATGCGCTCGTCCTGGTGGCGCCGGCCGTCGACCGTGCCCGTCGCCGTGACGGTGAGAGGGCTCGAGAGTTTCAGGTCGAGGCTGTCGTCGACGCGGACGACCCGCTGCTCGCGGAAGGTGGCCGGTTCGTCGAAGCCGTCGCGCGGTGCCCCGTCGGCCTGCCAGGCGAGGACCAGGAAGAGCGCGGGGACCAGCAGGGCGGTGAGCTTGAGCCAGTACTGGAAGGCCTGCACGAAGGTGATGCTGCGCATGCCGCCGGCGGCGACGGTGGCGACCACCACGACCGCGACGAGCACGCCGCCGAACCAGTCGGGCGCGTCGGTGAGCACGGCCAACGTCAGCCCCGCGCCCTGCAGTTGGGGCAGCAGATACAGCCAGCCGACCCCGACCACGAAGGCACCGGCGAGGCGGCGCACCGCCTGTGAGCCGAGCCGCGCCTCGGCGAAGTCGGGCAGCGTGTACGCGCCGGAGCGGCGCAGCGGGGCCGCGACGAAGAGGAGGAGCACCAGATAGCCCGCCGTGTAGCCGACGGGGTACCAGAGCATGTCGGGGCCCTGGACCAGGACGAGACCGGCGATGCCGAGGAAGGACGCGGCGGAGAGGTACTCGCCGCTGATCGCGGCCGCGTTGAGCCGTGGGCCCACGGTGCGTGAGGCGACGTAGAAGTCGGAGGTGGTCCGGGAGATCCGCAGGCCGAACGCGCCGACCAGGACGGTCGCCACGACGACGAGGGCCACCGCGGGGACGGCGTAGTTCTGGTTCATGGGTCAGCGGTCCTCGACCAGGCGCACGAAGTCCTTCTCGTTGCGCTCCGCGCGGCGCACGTACCAGCGGGCGAGCAGCACCAGCGGCGGGTAGACGCAGCATCCGAGCACGACCCACTCGAGGCTCTCGCCGTCCGGCATCGCGGCGAAGGCAAGGGGCAGCGGGCCGATGAGCAGCACCAGGACGGCGAACACCAGGAGTGCCGCCCGGAGTTGACTGCGCATCAGGGAGCGGACGTAGGTGTGGCCGAGCGTGGTCTGTTCGTCGATCTCGGTCCTGGGCCGGTAGTAGCCGGACGTCCCGCGGGTGCGCCGGGGTACCCCGGTGACGACCACACGGCGTTCGGTCGGGTCTTGCGGCACGCCGCCCTCCTCAGCTCGTGGTCCGGCGCATCAGCAGATCGCGCAGTTCGCGGGCGTGCCGACGGCTGACCTGGAGTTCCACCGAGTCGATGAGGACACTGACCGTGCCCGCGTCCAGGCGGAGTTCGCCGATGTGGCGCAGTGCGACGAGGTGGCGCCGGTGGATGCGGACGAAGCCCCGGGAGCGCCAGCGTTCCTCCAGGGTGGACAGCGGGATGCGGACGAGGTGCGTGCCCTGGGCGGTGTGCAGGCGGGCGTAGTCGCCGTGCGCCTCGACGTGGGTGATGTCCTCGACGGCCACGAAGCGGGTCACGCCGCCGAGTTCGACGGATATGTGGTCCGGGTCGGGCTCGTGCACGGGTATCAGGGGGGCGGTGTCCCGGAGTTGGGCGGCGCGCCGGACGGCCTCCGCCAGCCGTTCTCTGCGCACCGGCTTCAGTACGTAGTCGACCGCCTTGAGGTCGAAGGCCTGGACGGCGAAACCTTCGTGGGCGGTCACGAACACGACGAGCGGCGGTTTGGCGAATCCGGTGAGCAGCCTGGCCAGGTCGAGTCCGTCGAGCCCGGGCATGTGGATGTCGAGGAAGACGACGTCGATCGCCTCGGGCCCGTCGGGGCCTGACGCGAGCGCCCGGTTGATCCGGCGCAGCGCCCCGGTCGCGTCGCTCGCGCCCTCGGCGCCGGCGATCCGTGGATCGGCGTTCAGTAGATAGAGGAGTTCCTCGAGGGTCGGTTGTTCGTCGTCGACGGCGAGCGCGCGCAGCATGAAGGTGGAGTGTAAGAGCAATTCGTACGCCTGGACATGCGGCGCGTGGACGTTGCCGCCGCGCGCGGCGCGGGCGTCCCCGCGGCACGGGGCCCGGACGTCGGCAGGCTGCTCGGCATGGACGTCGCCACCGTGCGGGCCCTGGACGTTGGCGCTGCCGGGCCCCGGACGTTGTCGCTGGATACAGTGCCGCCATGAACAGCAAGCCCGCCATGTTCGACGAGCTCGACCGCAAGATCATCACGGCCCTGATGGCCAATGCCCGGACGAGCTTCGCCGAGATCGGCGCGGCGGTCGGGCTGTCGGCGACCGCGGTCAAGCGCCGCGTCGACCGGCTCCGCGAGACCGGCGTGATCACCGGGTTCACGGCGACGGTGAAGCCGACGGCACTCGGCTGGCGTACGGAGGCGTACGTGGAGGTGTACTGCGAGGGCGCCGCGCCGCCCCGGCGGCTCGCGGAGGTGGTGCGCAACCATCCGGAAATCACCGCGGCCATGACCGTGACCGGCGGCGCGGACGCGCTGCTGCATGTGCGCGCCACGGACGTGGAGCACTTCGAGGAGGTGCTGGAGCGGATCCGTATCGAGCCCTTCATCCGGAAGACGATCAGTTACATGGTGCTGTCCCACCTGCTGCCGGAGGCCCCGGAGGCGGGAGCGACCCACGCCGCACCCGAAGACGCATCGAACGTGCGCTGACCACCGGATCTGCGCAGCAATACTGCGCACACGCGCAGCTCTCGTCGCTTGTCGTCCGTATCCCCCTTTTCTACCGTGGAGACATCCCCAGCCGACACCGCAGGAAGCGGAGGAACCTCTCTGTGCCTGACAGCCGTGTGCCGCGCCTTCGGCGCTTTCTCGTCTGTGAACCCAGACACTTCGCCGTGCAGTACGCGATCAACCCCTGGATGAATCCGGACACCCAGGTGGACGTCGATCTCGCCCGCGGCCAGTGGGCGGCGCTCATCAGCGCCTATCGCGCCCATGGCCACACCGTGGACACCGTGGAACCCGTCGCGGATCTTCCGGACATGGTGTTCGCGGCGAACTCCGCGCTCGTCCTGGCGGGCCGTGTCTTCGGCTCGCTCTTCCACGCTCCCCAGCGCCGCCCCGAGTCCCTCGCGTACGACACCTGGTTCAAGGATGCCGGTTTCGACGTGTACCGCCCGGAGTCGGTGTGCGAGGGCGAGGGCGACCTCGTTCCGGTGGGCCCGTATGTGCTGGCCGGCACCGGTTTCCGTACCACCCGTGAGGCGCACCGCGAGGTGCAGGAGTTCTTCGGCGTGCCGACGATCAGCCTCCAGCTGGTGGACCCGCACTTCTACCACTTGGACACCGCGCTGTTCGTCCTGGACGAGGACAACATCGCGTACTACCCGGAGGCGTTCTCGCCCGGCAGCCGCGAGGTGCTCGGACGGCTGTTCCCGGACGCGGTGCTCGCGACCCGCGAGGACGCGCTGGCGTTCGGCCTGAACTCCGTGTCCGACGGCCGCCACGTCTTCATCGCGCCGCGCGCCGAGGCCCTCGCCGACCAGCTCGCACGCCACGGCTACGTCCCCGTCCCCGTCGACCTCTCGGAGTTCCACAAGGCCGGCGGCGGCATCAAGTGCTGCACCCAGGAGATCCGCTCATGACCGCTCCCGCCCGTACGCTGACGTCCGCCGACCTGATCCGCGCCGAGGCGCCCGTCCTCGCGCACAACTACCACCCCCTCCCCGTGGTCGTCGCCCGCGCCGAGGGCACCTGGGTCGAGGACGTCGAGGGCCGCCGCTACCTCGACATGCTTGCGGGCTACTCGGCCCTCAACTTCGGCCACCGCAACCCGGTGCTGATCGACGCCGCCCACCGCCAGCTCGATCTGCTGACCCTCACCTCCCGCGCCTTCCACAACGACCGGCTGGCCCGCTTCGCCGAATCCCTGGCCGGGTTGACGGGCCTGGACATGGTCCTGCCGATGAACACGGGCGCGGAGGCGGTGGAGAGCGCCATCAAGGTGGCCCGCAAGTGGGCGTACGAGGTGAAGGGCGTCGCTCCGGGTCAGGCGACCGTGGTCGTGGCGGCCGACAACTTCCACGGCCGGACGACCACGATCGTCAGCTTCTCCACGGACGAGACGGCCCGCACCGGCTTCGGCCCCTTCACGCCGGGCTTCCGCGTCGTCCCGTACAACGACCTCGCCGCCCTCGAGGCGGCCGTCGACGGGAGCACCGCGGCCGTGCTGATCGAGCCCATCCAGGGCGAGGCGGGCGTGATCATCCCGGACGAGGGCTACCTGACCGGCGTACGCGAACTGACCCGCCGCACCGGCTGCCTGTTCATCGCGGACGAGATCCAGTCGGGCCTCGGCCGCACCGGCACCACCCTCGCCGTCGACCACGAGGGCGTCGTCCCTGATCTGCTGCTGCTCGGCAAGGCGCTCGGCGGCGGCATCGTGCCGGTCTCGGCGGTGGTCGGCCGTCGGGATGTGCTCGGAGTGCTGCGGCCCGGCGAACACGGTTCGACGTTCGGTGGCAACCCGCTCGCCGCGGCGGTCGGTTCGGCGGTCGTCGAACTGCTGGAGACCGGCGAGTTCCAGCGCAGGGCAGCCGAGTTGGGCGTCATCCTGCGGGGCGGTCTGGCCGCGCTGGTGGGCCGGGGCGTCGTGGACTTCCGCTCGCGCGGGCTGTGGGCGGGCGTCGACATCGACCCCGCTCTCGGCACGGGGCACGAAATCAGCGAGGGCCTGATGCGTGAGGGGGTTCTGGTCAAGGACACCCACGGATCGACCATCCGGCTGGCCCCGCCACTGACCATCACCGGCGAGGAGCTCCAGTCCGCCCTGGGTGCCTTGGAGCAGGTGCTGACGCGAGGGGTCTGATACCGGCCAAGTGGCCCAAGAGGCCACAGAGAGTGACACTGGAACGGTTACGCCCGGCGACGGCCACGCCTACACTGATCGCTCCCCGGGGAAATGTCCCGGGGGAAAAGAGGAGCGCTTCAGTGTTTTATTACGTGCTCAAATATGTGCTTCTGGGTCCGCTGTTGAGGCTGGTCTTCCGGCCCCGGATCGAGGGCCTTGAGCACATTCCGTCGTCGGGCCCCGCCATCGTGGCCGGCAACCATCTGTCGTTCTCGGACCACTTCCTGATGCCCGCGATCCTCAAGCGGCGCATCACCTTCCTCGCGAAGGCCGAGTACTTCACGGGCCCCGGCATCAAGGGCCGTCTGACGGCCACGTTCTTCCGCAGCGCGGGGCAGATCCCGGTGGACCGCTCGGGCAAGCAGGCGGGGCAGGCCGCGATCCGCGAAGGTCTCGGCGTGCTGCGCAAGGACGAGCTGCTCGGCATCTACCCGGAAGGCACCCGCTCGCACGACGGCCGCCTCTACAAGGGCAAGGTCGGCGTCGCGGTGATGGCCCTGAAGGCTCAGGTCCCGGTCATTCCCTGCGCGATGATCGGCACCTTCGAGGCGCAGCCGCCGGGCCAGAAGATCCCGAGCATCCACCCCGTGGTGATCCGCTTCGGCAAACCCCTCGACTTCTCCCGCTACGCCGGGATGGAGGACGAGAAGGCCGTCCTGCGCGCCATCACCGACGAGATCATGTACGCCATCCTCACCCTCTCCGAACAGGAGTACGTCGACCGTTACGCGGCCGTCGTGAAGGCCGAGGAGGCCAAGGAGGCCGCCGAGAGGGCGGCGAAGGCCCGCAAGTTCCCGCGGATGCCCCTGAGTTGACAAGCATCCCGACCCGGCCGTACGTCCTGTACATTTTCTCCGTATGAGACGTGCGGTAGTGATAGGGGCGACGGGGCAGATCGGACGCGCGACGGTGGGCGCGCTCGTCGATGACGGCTGGGAGGTGACGGCCGCGTCGCTCGGCGGTGGCCGGGACGAGAGCTGGCCCGCGGAGGTGCGCGCGGTGCGACTCGACCGTGCGGACGACCCGGCGCTGGCCGCGGTGATCGGCGACGGCTGCGATGTGCTGGTCGACATGGTCGCGTACGACGCCGGCCATGGGCGCCAGCTGGCCGGCCTGGCCGACCGCGTCGGCTCAGCCGTGGTGATCTCCAGCGTGTCGGTGTACGAGGACGACAAGGGGCGCGGCTTCGACACCCAGTCGGAGCCGGACGGCTTCCCCCACTACCCGGTGCCCATCCCCGAGAGCCGGTCCACCGTCACGCCCGGTGACGCCACGTACAGCACCCGCAAGGCCGCCCTGGAGCGCGAACTCCTCGCCGCTGGCGACCGGTTGCCGACGACCCTGTTGCGGGCGGGCGCGATCCACGGCCCGTACTGCCGCTCGCCCCGCGAGCTGTATTTCGTCAAGCGCAACCTCGACGGCCGCCGCAGGCGCGTCCTCGCGTACGGCGGCGAGAGCCGCTTCCATCCGGTGAGCGTCCGCACCCTCGCGGAGCTGATCCGGCTCGCGGCCGCGCGGCCGGGATCGCGCGTCCTCAACGCCTGCGATCCCGATGTGCCGACCGTCGCGGAGATCGGCGCGGCGATCGACGCCGTGATGGGTGTCGAGACGGAGTCCGTCCTGGTGGACGGGGCCGCTCCGGAATCGACCGTGGGCGACACGCCCTGGTCGGTTCCGCTGCCGGTGATCTGCGACATGGCCGCGGCGGAAGGGGAGTTGGGCTACCGTCCGGTGGTCCGGTACGCCGACACGCTCCCGGAGACGGTCGCCTCGATCGAACGTCAACTCGCCGGGCGGGACTGGCGGGAGGCGTACCCGAAGATGCTCCAGGCATACGGGGATGTTCTCTTCGACTACGCGGCCGAGGACGCCTGGCTCGCATCATGAGCGAGGGGCGGCCGGAGTCCGGCCGCCCCTCGCCCTTCGGGTACTGACTACGGCTTGGGCGTGGCGTGCGGGGTGCACGTCACGTCTGCCGCGTCCGTCTTGCCGGTGAGCAGGTAGGTGTCCACCCGCTCGTTGATGCACGGGTTGACCAGGCCGGTCACACCGTGCGAGCCCGCGTCCTTCTCGGTGATCAGGCGAGAGCCCTTGAAGCGCTGGTGCAGTTCGACGGCGCCGGGGTACGGGGTGGCGGCGTCATCCGTGGACTGCACGATCAGGACGGCCGGCAGACCCTTGCCGGTCTTCACGTTCACCGGCGTCTGCTGCTTGACCGGCCAGGTGGCGCACGGCAGGTTCATCCACGCGTTGGCCCAGGTCATGAACGGGTAGTCCTTGTGCAGCCGCGTGTTGTCCTTGTCCCACTTCGTCCAGCTGGTAGGCCACTTGGCGTCGGTGCACTCGACGGCCGTGTAGACGGCGTTGCCGTTCTCCGAGGCGATGTTGCCCGCGGTGTCCGACAGGTCGGGAGCCGCGGCGTCGACGAGCGCCTGGGTGTCACCGGCGACGTACTTGCTGAACACCGTGGCGACCGGCACCCACGAGGAGTCGTAGTACGGGGCGCTCTGGAAGAAGGAGATCAGCTCGGCGGGTCCGACGACGCCACCGAGCGGGCTCTTCTTCGCGGTGGCGCGCAGCTTCAGCCACTGGTCCTGCACCTCGGCCCGGGTGTCGCCGAGGTGGAAGGTCGCGTCGTTCTTGGCGACCCAGTCCTCCCAGTCCTTCCAGCGGCCCTCGAAGGCGATGTCCTGGTCGAGGTTGGCCTCGTACCAGATCTTCTCGCGCGACGGGTTGACGACACTGTCGACGACCATACGACGGACGTGGCCCGGGAAGAGCGTGCCGTAGACCGCGCCGAGGTACGTGCCGTACGAGACACCCAGGTAGTTGAGCTTCTTCTCGCCGAGTGCGGCCCGGATGACGTCCAGGTCGCGCGCGGTGTTGGGCGTGGTCATCTGTGCCAGCATGTCTTCGCCGGTGCGCTCGGCGCAGCCGTCCGCGTACTCGGCGGCCAGCTTGCGCTGGGCGCGCTTGTCCGCCTCGGAGTCCGGGACCGGGTCGGCCTTGGGCGCCTTCACGAACTCCTGCGGGTCGATGCAGGATATGGGCGCCGAGTGACCGACACCGCGGGGGTCGAAGCCCACGAAGTCGTAGGCCTTGGCCGTGTTCGCCCAGATCGGGTTCTTGTTGGTGACCCGCGTCGGGAAGCGCATGCCTGAGCCGCCGGGGCCGCCCGGGTTGTAGACGAGGGCGCCTTGGCGCTCCTCCTTCGTACCCGTGTTCCCGATGCGGTCGACGGCGAGCTTGATCTGCTTGCCGTTCGGGTGGGCGTAGTCGAGCGGGACGGTGACCCAGCCACACTGGATCGGCTTCACGATGCCCCAGTCCGCGGGACAGTCCTGCCAGTCGATCCCGGCCTTGGCGGCCTTGGCGGCGGCGATCGCCGCGCCACGGGCCACGCGGTCCTGACCGTGGCGCGAGTCGGCGGTGGCCGTCGGCGCCGTGACGGCTCCGGCAATCAGGGTCGCCGTGACGAGCGCTCCGGCCGAGCCGAGCGCTGCCACCCGTCTCGTCGGTCTCATAGCCCTCAAGTGGGACCTCCCCGTACATCGTTGCGATTGGTACGGGGATCCTTTCGGCTGTCAGGTCCCTGAGAACAGAGGTGATCGGGCTTCTTTACTAATCCGATAACCGGTGTACGGCGCTCCGTTGAGCGGAGACGTGTGTTTCAGCCGAGGTCACTCAAGGCTTCGTCCAGCACCCGCCGCAGCCGCAGCGCGTCCGGCGCCAGCGCGCTGACCAGAGCAGCGGGCCCGGCGAGCGGCGTGAGCGCCGCTGACTCCCCCAGCAGCCGGGCCTGAACCGGGTTCCGCGCGAACTCAGGCCTGACGACGACGAGTTGACCCAGGGCGCGATGCCCGCCGAGGACGGCGGGCCCGTCCCATCCACCGGGTGCACCGGGCCCGCACGCCAACTCCTGGTCCAGCAGTGGCCGTCCGTCGAGCCGCACGGTAAGACGACTGGTGAGCCGGCCGGGTTCCTCACCGGCGCGCCCGAGTACCTGCTCCTCCCGGAAGACGAGCCGGGCGCCCCGCTGGAGTTCGATGCGCGAGGAGACGTACAGATCGCTGCCGCCCGCGGAGATCAACTGCTCGGGCAACCAGCGCAGTTCGCCCCCATCGGCGACGCTCAGCCGCACGTCGTAGCGCGCCTCGCCCTTGGCCTGGCCCGGCAGCGCGATGGTCGCGGCGGCCGACCCGACGTGCAGCCGGGCGCCTTGGGCGACCTCCGCCTCGACGGTGAAGTGGTCGCCGCCGAGCGGACCGCTCATCGCGCCGACGAGCATGACCCGCGCCTCGTTGTCACTCGCCCGGGTGCGGCGCAGGGCGAGCGGCCCCTCACCCTCCAGCACGGGCAGCGAGGTACCGCCCCGGCCGTCGTCCCGTGCCCCGATCCGTGCGGTGGCCCGCACTCCCGCTGTCGTCATGCCGTCCACGCCGCGATCCGTTCCCGCACCCAGGCGGCGACGTCGGTGACACCGCCCTCCGTCCGGAGCGACTGGAAGACGACGGGCAGTTCGGCCCGCTGCGCCTTGGCGTCGGCGGCCATCCGCCCCAGATCGGACCCCACGTACGGTGCGAGGTCGGTCTTGTTGACGACGAGCAGATCGGCGGTCGTCACACCGGGCCCGCCCTTGCGCGGGATGTCGTCCCCGCCCGCCACGTCGATGACGAAGATCTGCGCGTCGACCAGCCCCTTGGAGAAGGTCGCGGTGAGGTTGTCGCCCCCGGACTCTACGAGGATGAGATCCAGCGGCCCGATCTCGTCCTCCAGGTCCTCCACCGCTTCGAGGTTCGCCGAGATGTCGTCCCGGATCGCGGTGTGCGGGCAGGCCCCCGTCTCGACGGCGGTGATCCGCTCCGGCGGCAGCACGGCCTCCCGCAGCAGGAACTCGGCGTCCTCGCGTGTGTAGATGTCGTTCGTGACAACAGCGAGGGACAGTTCGTCGCGCAGCGCGCGGCAGAGCGCGGCGACGGTCGCCGTCTTGCCGGACCCGACCGGCCCGCCGAGCCCTATGCGCAGGGCACGACGGGAGCCGTCGGGACGGTGGGCGTCGGCGCTGACGGCGGAGGGGCCGTCGTGGGTGTGGGTGTGGTCGAGGTGCATGGTGTGCGGCTCCAGCCAGGTCTCATTTTTTAGCCCGTCCGGCGTTTGAGGACAAGGCCGTTCAGGCCGAACGGGGGTCTGGGGGCGGAGCCCCCAGGGGACGATGGGGTCCCCCCCTGCTCGAGCGAAGCCGAGAGCTTGGGGGAGGGTAGGGGCGGCGGGGGCGAGAACTCCCTACGACGCGAACAGCCGCACAGCCCAAGCGGCATGCGCCTCCGCACCGATCTCCAGCAGCGGAGCGGAAGCCGCAGGCAGTGCGTCGACCCCGTCGTCGAGAGCCCGGCGAGCGGCACCGGCCGCCTGATGGGCCACAAGGTCCAGCTCCGGCGCGAGCCGCGCAAGGACCGCCGTGGCGTCGAACGGATCGAGGCTCAGCAGCCGCACCGTCGCGCTCGCCGGCCCACTGACACTCTCGTACGCGGAGCAGTACGCGGCGTCCTCGGGCCCGAGCCCCGCGGCGCGCGCGGTGAGCCCGAGTACGACCGGCTGGTGCGCTCCCTTGGGAAACGCCCGTGCCAGCGCGTCGAGTTCCCCGGACGGCCAGGTCGCCCGAGCCGCCCGCATCAACTGCCGTCCGAGCCGCCGCGCGGCGACCCGCAACGCGGGCGACGGCGTACGCGCGTCCGCGGCCGTGTCCAGCTCCGCCGGATCGACCCCGAGCGCGGCCGCCGCGGCGAGAGCGGCCGACACCAGTCCCGCCGTGTGCAACCGTCCCCGGCAGAAGTCCTCCAGACTCGCCGCCCCGCTGATCCGTCCGGCCTTGACGGCGGCCTCGGCCCCGCCGGAGTGGGCGTGCCCTCCGGCGGGGAAGCGGCCGTCGGCCAGGACGAGAAGTGCTGCGCGGGACATCAGAAGAGGAAGTAACGCTGGGCCATGGGCAGTTCGGCGGCCGGTGTCGCCTCGACCAGCTCCCCGTCGATGTGCACGGCGAAGCTGTCGGGATCGACCCGCACCTGCGGCCGGGCGTCGTTCTCGCGCATGTCGGCCTTGGTCACCGCCCGGGTCGAGTCGATGGCGAGGAACCGCTTCCCGAGCGAGAGCCGCTCCGGCAGCCCGTCCTCGATGGCCAGCGGAGCCACGAAGTTGAACGAGTTCGAGGCGGGCGCCCGCCCGATCGCCCCGAACATCGGCCGGGGCAGGATCGGCTGAGGCGTCGGGATGGACGCGTTCGCGTCGCCCATCTGCGCGTACGCGATCTGCCCGCCCTTGATGACCAGGTGCGGCTTGACCCCGAAGAACGCGGGCTCCCACAGCACCAGATCGGCGAGCTTGCCGGTCTCGACGGAGCCGATCTCACGGGCGAGGCCCTGCGCGAGCGCCGGGTTGATCGTGTACTTGGCGACATAGCGACGTACGCGATGGTTGTCCGCGCGGCCGTCACCCGGCAACGCACCCCGCCGCCGCTTCATCACATGGGCCGTCTGCCAGGTCCGCATGATGACCTCGCCGACCCGGCCCATGGCCTGCGCGTCGGAGGAGATGATCGAGATGGCGCCGAGGTCGTGGAGGATGTCCTCGGCCCCGATGGTGGACGGACGGATCCGGGACTCGGCGAAGGCCAGGTCCTCCGGGACGGCCGGGTTGAGGTGGTGGCAGACCATCAGCATGTCGAGGTGTTCCTCGGCAGTGTTGACGGTGTACGGCCGGGTCGGGTTGGTGGAGCTGGGCAGCACGTGCGGCTCGGAGACCACGGTCATGATGTCCGGCGCGTGCCCGCCGCCCGCACCCTCGGTGTGGTAGGCGTGGATGCCTCGTCCGGCGATCGCGGCGAGGGTGTCGCCGACGAACCCGGCCTCGTTCAGGGTGTCCGTGTGGATGGCGACCTGGATGCCCGTCCGGTCGGCCACGGTCAGTGCGGCGTCGATGACGGCGGGCGTGGTGCCCCAGTCCTCGTGCAGCTTCAGACCGAGCGCGCCGCCGCGGATCTGCGACAGCATCGCGTCGTGCGAGACGGTGTTGCCCTTGCCGAGCAGGCCGAAGTTGAGCGGGTACTGCTCCATCGCCTCCAGCATCCGGGCCAGGTGCCAGGGGCCGGGAGTGACCGTGGTCGCCTTCGAGCCCTCGGCGGGACCCGTGCCGCCGCCGACCAGCGTCGTGATGCCGGCGGCGAGCGCCTCGTCGGCGATCTGCGGACAGATCAGGTGGACGTGCGCGTCGATGGCGCCCGCGGTGACGATCCGGCCGTTGCCCGCGATGATCTCGGTCTCCGGGCCGATCACCAGGTCGGGGTGCACCCCGTCCATGGTGTCCGGGTTGCCCGCCTTGCCGATGCCGGTGATCCGGCCGTCGCGGATGCCGACGTCGGCCTTGACGATCCCCCAGTGGTCGACGATCACGACCCCGGTGATGACCGTGTCGGGGGTGCCGTCTGCGCGCGTAGCGCGGGCCTGGCCCATGGATTCGCGGATGACCTTGCCACCGCCGAACACCGCCTCGTCACCGGCGAGACCGGGTCCGCCGGAACGGTCCTCCTCGATCTCGATCAGCAGGTCGGTGTCGGCGAGCCGGATGCGGTCACCGGTGGTGGGGCCGAACAGATCGGCGTACGCGCCGCGCGAGAGCTCAGGCATCGAGGGCACCTCCGGTCTCACCGCGCAGGCCGGGCACGACACGGGCGCCGGTGAGCGGAACGAGTTCGACGTCGACGGGGATCCCGGGCTCGAAGCGCACGGCGGTGCCGGCGGCGACGTTGAGCCGCTTGCCGCGCGCGGCGGCGCGGTCGAATTCCAGACCGGGATTGGCCTCGGCGAAGTGGTAGTGGGAGCCGACCTGGACGGGCCGGTCGGCGGCGTTGAGGACGGTCAGCGGGGTGACCTCGCGGCCTTCGTTGAAGGCGACGGGTCCGTCGGCGAACAGGATCTCTCCGGGAATCATGGCTCTCGCTCCCCCGTCAGACGATCGGGTCGTGGACGGTGACGAGCTTGGTGCCGTCCGGGAAGGTCGCCTCGACCTGGACGTCGTGGATCATCTCGGGGATGCCCTCCATGACGTCGTCCCGGGTGAGGATCTTGCGCCCGGAGGACATGAGCTCGGCCACGGTACGGCCGTCACGCGCGCCTTCGAGGATGTGCGACGTGATGAGGGCGACAGCCTCGGGGTGGTTCAGTTTCAGCCCTCGGGCACGGCGCTTCTCGGCCACGTCGGCGGCCACATGGATCAGCAGCCTCTCTTGCTCGTGCGGGGTCAGTTGCACGGCGTCCCACCTCACAGTCCTCGCTCCGGACCGTGCGGGGTCCGGTGGCCGCAGCCACCAAAACCCCTGGTGGCATGGATGCGCACGGTAGTTGGCCGTCGTTTCATGGACGTTAACCGGCCTGTGATCCACTCCTGACCGCCGGAGTGGGCTGCGCCACGCTCAGCAACGCCCACGGCCCGCGCCGCGCGCGGATACCGCCCACTCAGGAGGGCGCGGCGACTCGGCCCACCCTTGGATCACCGGCCGGGGACAGGGGCTTCCCCGGCCCGCCGCGCCTTCGGGATCCACCACTACGTCGACGAGGCCGTCACCCGGGACGCCACCGAGGATCGGACCGTATACGGCACGGCGCCGCCGCCACGCAGGCGCCGCCGCCACCGGCGGACGCGGCAGCAGCCCCACCTCGCCCGGCAGCCCCACAAGGGTTCCCGGCCGACCGGCGTGGCCCCGGAGCGCGAGCCCACGCCGACGAGCCGACACCGGACGACCGCCTTCCCGGCTCACCCCTCGGTCCGAAACGCCTTGCGGCTACGACGCGTTGGGCCCCCGGTGCTCCGCGGCGATGCCGAACCGCTGGCGCTCGCGCGGGGCGGAGGCGACCTCGCGGACGCTGGAGAGGGAGCTGACCACCTGCTCCTCGGCGGGCTCCTGGAGTGCCTCGAGTCGCTCGAGGTCGGCGGCGGAGACCAGGGCGACGAGAGGCTTCCCGTGCCGTGTCACGACGACGCGCTCGCCGCCGTACACCACCCGGTTGATCAGATCGGCGAGCTCAGCCCTGGCTTGCGTCACCGGAATCTCGTAGGCCATGCCCTCCAGCTTAGACCGGGCCCTGCGACACCTCGGGACCGGAACATCAGGCACCGGAAGACCCGCGCCGGTCGCCATCGACTGATCCGCACCACCCCACTCCCCCACACGGTGGCGCCCCGGGCCGACTCCCGGTCCGGGGCACAGCCGTTTTCGCTCTCAGCATGCCTCGCTCCCGACCGTACGTACGTCCTGTACATTTTTTACAGACGTCGACAGAGGAGGCGCGCGCCATGGACAGCACGTCCGCCCGCTATGTCCTGCCCGAGTTCACCGAGCGCACGAGTGCGGGACTCCGGACCCTGGATCCGTACTCGAAGCTGCTCGACGAGCGGATCGTGTTCCTCGGGACCCCGATCGACGACACGTCGGCGAACGATGTGATGGCGCAGTTCATGCACCTCGAGTACCTGGCGCCGGACCAGGACATCTCGCTGTACATCAACTCTCCCGGCGGCTCGTTCAGCGCGATGACGGCGGTCTACGACACGATGCGGTTCGTCAGCTGCGACGTGCAGACCGTGTGTCTGGGGCAGGCCGCGTCGGCCGCCGCCGTCCTGCTGGCCTGCGGCGCGCCGGGCAAGCGGTTCGCGCTGCCGGGTGCCCGGGTGCTGATCCACCAGCCTTCACTGGCCGAGCCGGTACAGGGTCAGGCGAGCGATCTGGCCCTGCAGGCCGAGGAATTGATGCGCACTCGCAGGCTGCTGGAGGACATGCTCGTACGGCACACGGGGCAGAGTCCTCAGCAAGTCGCCGCCGACATCGAGCGGGACACGATCCTGGACGCGCAGGCGGCGTTGGCGTACGGACTGGTGGACGGGATCATCCCGAGCCGCAAGACCCCGCACACCGCACCGGGCGCGAGGAACGCAACACCCGACGCGAGGTGATCCGCCGATGGTGCCCGAACTTCCCCCACTGCCCGCACTGACCCGTGCCGAGGCCGAGCTGATCGACCGTTACCTCGACGTGGTCGACCTGCTCGGCCGCATCAACCCGGCCCGGCCGGGAGACACCTACCGCGGGCTGCGCGCCGCGCAAGCACTCGTAGGGAAAGCGACGGCACTGCGCGACGCCCTCGCGCTGATGCACCAGCGCGGCGAGAGCGAGGTGCACGCCCCGACCCTGGCACAGGCCCTGCGGGTCCTCGACGGCGAGCGGCGGGTGGCCCGCGTCACCCTGCCGCCCGGCGCGGAGAGTTGACGCGTCCGGCCCGGGCTTCAAACGGACCAACCGGATTACCCCCTGATGGAGTAGACGCGGGTCCTTTCGGAGACCCGCAGAAGTTGCGCAACGCGCGTAGCCCAGAAGCGGAATAGAGCGCTCCGATGCTGGTGAAGGCATCATCGATAACCCCAACAGCCCTCGAACAGAAGAGTGTCCACCCGAACGGGTGAGTGGTGACTAACCCCACAAATCGCCGGTTCCGCTCGGATTTTCCGACTTCCATGCGTGAAGATCCCTTCGACGACAAGCCCCCGCCACAGCGGCGGGGCGGTCCGGGCGGACGCCGAGTCCTGCCGCCCCCGGATGACCGGTCGACAGATGTGCATCGGCAGGAGTGGAGGACCCAGCACGACGGTCCGCCGGAGAGATCCGGACGGTCCTTGGGGTGAAGCCGCAGTACGCGGCCGGGCTACTTCGCCAGCCCGAATCCGACAGGTCATCCTTCACAGGCGGCTGACGAAGGGTTGCGCATGACTGCGCTCAATCGTGTTCCGTCGCTGTGGACCCGGGCCGGTACGGCCTCGGCGCTCACCATCGCCGCCGTGGGCGGCAGTCTCGTGGTCCCGGGCGTCGCATCCGACGCCGAAGCGGCCACTGTGGCGACGAAGGCACTCCAGGTCGCGGCTTCCAAGAAGGGCTCCCCGTACCAGTACGGTGCCGCCGGGCCACGCCGCTTCGACTGCTCCGGGCTCACGCTCTACTCGTTCAAGAAGGCAGGCAAGAAGCTGCCTCGTACGGCCGCGGCGCAGTACAACAAGTCCCGCCATGTCTCCGCCTCGAAACGCAAGGCCGGAGACCTCGTGTTCTTCCACTCGGGCAGCAGCGTGTACCACGTCGGCATCTACGCCGGGAAGGGAAAGATCTGGCACTCCCCGAAGACGGGGGAGGTCGTGAAGCTCCAGAAGATCTGGACCAAGAGCGTGTGGTACGGCCGGGTCAGCTGATCTGCCCGCGGGGGTGACGGCGGCCGCGCCGTCGCCCCCTCGGGGCATGAAACGGGGTGAATCGGTTAGTCGTACTCCATGGCCGAGCAACGTCCCCCCACGGATCGTGACGAGACGCCCCTCGAACGCGCCGACCGCAACTTCGGCGAACTGCTCCAGGAACTGCGCGTCACGCAGGCCGGGGTGCAGATTCTCTTCGCCTTCCTGCTGACCCTGGCCTTCACCCCGCGCTTCCCGTCCCTCGACACGATGCAGCGGGCCACGTACGTCACGACGCTCCTGCTGGCCGTGCTGGCCACCGCCCTGTTCACGGCGCCTCCGGCCGTGCACCGATTGCTGTTCGGGCAAGGTGCCAAGCCGACCATCGTGCGGGTCTCCTCCGCCCTGACCACGTTCGGTATGGGCGTTCTCATGCTGGCGATCACGGGATCGGTGCTGCTCGTCGTGGACGTGGCGGTCGGGCGGGGGATCGGGATCGCCGCGAGCGCGGGCACGCTGGTCGCCTATCTGGCGCTGTGGGGCGCGCTGCCGCGGCTGGTCCGGCGTACCGTCGTCAGGACCGGAGAGGCTCCACGAGGAGCACCAGACCGAGAACGGTGAGTGCGGTGCCGGTGGCCGCCGCCACGACGCGGGCGGCGCGCGGCCTGCGCAGCAGGCGGCCGAGCCGGTCCACCAGCAACGCGACCGCCGGGAACCACACCAGGGCGAGGACGACCACGATCAGCGCCAGCAGCAGCGTGCGGGGCATCGCGGGGCTGCCCACGGGTACGAACTGCGGCAGCAGGCTGAGGAACGTGATGGGCGCCTTCGGGTTGAGCGCGTTGGTGACGAAACCCTGCCGCAGCGGCCCCGCACCCGAATCCGCCCCTTCGGCCACCGCCCCGCTCGGCCGCCGCAGCCCCCACAAGGTCCGTACGCCGAGGTACAGCACATAGGCGCCGCCGAGCAGCTGCAGCGCCCGGAACAGCGCGGGCACGGCCGTGAGGACCGCGGCGACCCCGGCGACCGCCAGCGCCGTGTGCAGGAGCAGCCCGCCGGTGATCCCGAGCGCGCACGCGACCCCGGCCCTGCGGGAGACCAGGGCGTTGCGTACGACGACGGCGAAGTCCGCGCCGGGCATGGCGACCATGCCCGCGGCGACCCCGGTGAAGGCGATGAGCTGTGCGTCCATGGCCACCAGGCTGCCCGGACCGGGCCTTCAACAGGTATGTCGAATATCCTGGGTCAGTCTTAAGCAGTCGTTTAGGCACTCGTCCAGGCACTCGTCCAGGCACTCGTCCAGGCACTCGTCCAGGCACTCGTCCAGGCACTCGTCCAGGCACTCGTCCAGGCACTCGTCCAGGCACTCGTCCAGGCACTCGTCCAGGCACTTAGTTCAGACACAGAGGCGGTGTTCGAGCCCCGGGAAGGTCAGGAGGGGCACGATGTACGACCCGACGCGGCTCGCGGCCCTGGTGGCGGTCGCCGAGGCGGGATCGATCACCCGGGCCGCCGAGCGCCTCGGGTACACGCCGCCCGCGCTCTCCCAGCAGCTGGCGAAGCTGGAGCGGGAGGCGGGCGCGAGCCTCCTGGTGCGGTCCCATCGCGGGGCGCGGCTCACGGACGCGGGCGAGCTGCTCGTGGCGCGGGCCCGTCGGATTCTCGACGAGATGGAGCAGGCCCGGCACGAACTGGCCGGACTGGCCGGTCTGTCCGGCGGCATTCTGCGGCTCGGCACCTTCCAGACGGCGGGCATCCATCTGCTGCCGCCGGTGCTCAGCGCCTTCCGCCGGGCGCACCCGGACGTACAGCTCACGGTCGCGAACTGTGAGCCCCCGGACGGCGTTTCGGCGGTCGCGGCGGGCGAGGTGGACCTCGCGCTGACGCACGCCTACGAGCCCGCGGACCCCGTGCGCCTCCCCTCGTCGGTGCGCGCGGAGCCGGTGCTGGTCGAGGAGTTGGTCCTCGTGACCGCGCCGGGGCACGTCCTGGCGGGCGGTTCGTCGCGGCTGCCGCTGACCGAACTCGCCGGACAGCCACTGATCAGCATGGCCCCGGATCATCCACCGCGACAGGGCGTGGAGGCCGCACTGGCCCGGGCCGGTGCCACCCCGTCGGTGCGGGTCGAGACTCCGGGGTACGCCCTGGTGTGCGCGCTGGTCAGCGCGGGGCTCGGGGTCGCTGTCGTACCGGAGATGGTGGCCAGGACCGCGGCGACCCCGGTGGGGCTGCGCCTGCTCGAGCCGGGGAACCTGCGGCGCACGATCTCCGTCGTCCACCGGACCGACCGTCCGACGCCGGCGGCCGACGCCTTCCGGGCCTTGCTGCGCGGCGCCTTCGGACGTGCGGCACAGCACAGGCCCGACAACTGATCTACTTCTTACGGCTCTTGTGGCCCCCCGGCCGTCACCGGCTGCGCCGGCACCGCCCATGGCAGTTCGATGGAGACCGTCTTGCCGCCCTCCCTGGTGGGCCGGACGAGGAGTCTGCCGCCGCACTCGGAGGTGAGCCAACGGATGATCACCATGCCGCGTCCGTTGTCCTGTTGGACGGCTGCGGGCAGGCGTTTCGGAAAGCGCGGGTGGCTGTCGGTGACGCCGAGGCGCAGGTGTTCGTCTCGGTCGAGCCGGACATCCACCGTGAAGGTGGGCGACTGCCCGAAAGTGTGCTGGACGGCGTTGGTGGCTAGTTCGGACACGATCAGACGTACGGTGTCGGCGACTTCGGCGTCGCACGGCAGGCCCCATTCGACCAACACGTCGGCGACGAATTTCCGGGCCGCGGAGACCGAGGCGGGATCGCTCGGCAGAGTGACGGATGCTTCATGGTGATCTGCCATGGCGACGTCGTCCCTTTCCCACGGGACCGGAGTCCGACAAGGAGCGGATGGTTCGAGTACGGTCCCGGACTGGTGCTTTGCGCCAGACTGCCATCACTGGGCCGGCCACGGGAGCGATCCACCGAGATATGCATATATCTGTCGCTCGAAGCGGTGAACTCTGCGACGGCAGACCGTATTTGGGCGGCCCGGGAGGAGTAAGGAGTACGGCCATGCAGCACGGTCCTGCGGTACGCCGCCGCAAGCTCGGTGCCGAACTGCGCGCGCTGCGCGCCGGTGCGGGCCTCACCAGTGGTGAGGCCGCCCGTCTGGTCGGCTGGCATCAGTCGAAGGTGAGCCGGATCGAAACCGGCATCAGCGGGGTGAAGCCGGCGGACGTCCAGCGCCTTCTGGACGCCTATGCCGTCGACGAGCCCGAATTACGGGAGCTCCTGCTCGGGTTGGCGGGTTCCGAGGGTAACGGGCGGCACCACTGGTGGCACGCCTACCGCGGAGTCCTGCCGCCGACGTACCGCGATTTCATCAGTCTGGAGTCCCAGGCCAGCGGAATGCGCACGCTGGAGACCTCGGTGGTACCGGGGCTGCTGCAGACTCCCGAGTACGCCCGGGAGGTGACCCGGGCCGCCGTCGGCGGTCTCGAGGACTCCGAGCTCGACGCGCTCGTCGAGGTACGCCTCGCCCGCCAGGACGTGTTGCGTTCGATTCCGCCGCTGGAACTGAGCGCGGTCCTGGACGAGGCGGTGTTACGACGCGAGGTCGGCGGACCGGAGGTCATGTCACGGCAACTGGACCGGCTGCGGGAGGCCGCCACCCTTCCCCAAGTGCGGCTTCAGGTCCTGCCGTTCGCCGCGGGGGCACACATCGGAGTCACCGGACCTTTCGTTATCTTCTCATTTCCGAACACAACTGATCTGGATGTGGTTGTTCTCGACCACTTGACGAGTAGCCTCTACCTCGAGCGGAAAGAAGACCTCCAGGCCTACACCGAGGCCTTCAACGCCCTGCAGATCCACGCCCTTTCGCCCGAGGACTCGTTGGATTACATCGCCGTGCTACGTGACGGCGCGTGAGGAGGCACCATGTCCGCCATGGCTCCGTACGTACCTTCCAGTGCTTCACTCCACGACGTGCGGTGGCTGCGCAGCAGCCGCAGTACCGGAATGAACAACTGCGTCGAGACGGCACGACCGGGCCCAGGCCCCTGGGCCGGACTCGTGGCCGTGCGCGACTCCAAGGACAAGGCGGGCCCCGCCCTGGTCTTCACCCCTGCGACCTGGACGGGATTCATCGCCGGACTGAGGTGACGTCCACCCCGCTCACCGATGCCCGCTGATCACCCGTACGGCGTGGGCGATCTGCGCGTCGGTGAGGTCGGCGCGGGCGGTCAGCCGCAGCCGGGAGACGCCGTCGGGCACGGACGGGGGCCGGAAGCAGCCGACGGCGAGTCCCGCCGCACGGCAGTCGGCCGCCCACCGCACGGCCCGCTCGGGTGACGGCGCACGCACGGAGACCACGGCCGCGTCCGGTCGTACGGCTTCCAGGCCCTCGGCCGTCAGCCGGGTGTGCAGCGCCGTCGCCACCTCGCGGGCCCGTGCGGCACGCTCCGGCTCGCGGCGCAGCAGCCGCAGCGCCGCGAGAGCCGCGCCCGCCGCCGCGGGCGCCAGACCGGTGTCGAAGATGAACGTGCGCGCAGCGTTGATCAAATGGTCGATGACCGGGGCGGGGCCGAGAACGGCGCCACCCTGGCTGCCGAACGACTTCGAGAGCGTCGCGGTCACGACAAGGTCCGGGTCGCCCGCGAGCCCTGCCGCGTGCGGGGCGCCCCGGCCGCCGTCGCCCAGGACACCGAGCCCGTGCGCGTCGTCGACGAGGAGCGCGGCTCCGTGCTCCCGGCAGGCGGTGGCGAGCCGGGACAGCGGGGCCGCGTCGCCGTCCACCGAGAAGACCGTGTCGGAGACGGCGAGGGCGGGACCCTCGTGGGTTCCGAGTGCCTTGCGTACGGCGTCGGGGTCGGCGTGCGCGACCACCTGGGTGGCGCCGCGGGCGAGCCGGCAGCCGTCGATGAGCGAGGCGTGGTTGCCCGCGTCCGAGACGATGAGCGAGCCGTGCGGCGCGAGCGCGGTGACCGCGGCGAGATTCGCCGCGTAACCGGAGGAGAAGACGAGTGCGGACTCGAAGCCGCAGAAGTCGGCGAGCTCCCGTTCGAGCTCGCCGTGAAGTTCGGTGGTGCCGGTGACGAGCCGGGAGCCAGTGGCACCGGCGCCCCAGCGGTGGGCCGCGTCCGCGGCGGCCGCCGTGATCTCGGGGTGGCGGGCGAGGCCGAGGTAGTCGTTGCTCGCCAGATCGAGCAGCGGAGAGTCGGCGGGGCGCGGGCGCAGGGTGCGGACGAGTCCGGCCTGTCGGCGCTGGTGCGCCTGCTCGTCGATCCACGCGAACGGCGATCCCGCCATGCTGGTGCCTCCGGGCCCTGAAGGTGGTCGTGAGGGGGTCATGAGGGTGGTCGTTTTGTAGGCAGTGCACAGACCCTAGCGGGACGGTCGGCCCCCCATGATGTGGCAATACCCACACGTCGAACCGTCTCTGTTGTGCAATCTCTCCTTGGCTCCACGGGCCCGCATACGTCAGGATCAGATTTCATGGACCTGCTGAACACGCTGGTGGACAAGGGGCTTCGGCGCGAGCTGCCGACCCGTGACGAGGCACTGGCCGTGCTGGCCACCTCCGACGACGACGTGCTCGACGTGGTGGCCGCGGCCGGGAAGGTGCGCCGGCACTGGTTCGGCCGTCGAGTGAAACTCAACTACCTGGTCAACCTGAAGTCGGGTCTGTGCCCCGAGGACTGCTCGTACTGCTCGCAGCGGCTCGGCTCCAAGGCCGACATCCTCAAGTACACCTGGCTCAAGCCCGACGAGGCCTCGCAGGCCGCGGCAGCCGGGCTGGCCGGGGGCGCCAAGCGGGTCTGCCTGGTGGCCAGCGGCCGCGGTCCGACGGACCGTGATGTGGACCGGGTCGCGGGCACCATCAAGGCGATCAAGGAGCAGAACGAGGGCGTCGAGGTGTGCGCCTGCCTGGGCCTGCTCTCCGACGGTCAGGCCGAGCGGCTGCGCGAGGCGGGCGCGGACGCCTACAACCACAACCTGAACACGTCCGAGGGGACGTACGGGGACATCACGACCACGCACACGTACGCCGACCGGGTGGACACGGTCCAGAAGGCACACGCGGCGGGGCTGTCCGCCTGCTCGGGCCTGATCGCGGGCATGGGCGAGTCGGACGAGGACCTCGTCGACGTCGTCTACTCGCTGCGCGAGCTCGACCCGGACTCCGTTCCGGTGAACTTCCTGATCCCCTTCGAGGGCACCCCGCTCGCCAAGGAGTGGAACCTCACCCCGCAGCGCTGTCTGCGCATCCTCGCGATGGTCCGGTTCGTCTGCCCGGACGTCGAGGTCCGTATCGCGGGCGGCCGCGAGGTCCATCTGCGCACCATGCAGCCGCTCGCCCTGCACCTGGCCAACTCGATCTTCCTCGGTGACTACCTCACGAGCGAGGGGCAGGCCGGCAAGGCCGACCTCGACATGATCGCCGACGCCGGGTTCGAGGTGGAGGACGCGGGCGAGGTGACGCTGCCGGAGCACCGGGTTCCGACGGGGGGCGGGTGCGGCTCGCATGCGGAGGCCGGATGCGGCTCGCATGCGGAGGCCGGGTGCGGCTCCGCCGGCTCGTCCGCCGAGGAGAGCGTTCCCGAGGCCCGTACGGATCTCGTCGCCGTACGCCGCCGAGGGGCCGGAACGGACCTCGCGCCCAATGCCTGACCTCTCCGTGGGTGAGCTGCTCGACCTCGACCGGCGGCACGTCTGGCATCCGTACGGGCCGATGCCGGGCCGGCAGGAACCGCTCGTCGTGGAGTCCGCGAGCGGCGTGCGGCTGCGGCTGGCGGGCGGCTCGGGCGAGTTGGTGGACGGCATGTCGTCCTGGTGGTCGGCGATCCACGGCTACAACCACCCGGTGCTCAACGACGCGGCGCGCGGTCAGCTGGATCGCATGAGCCACGTCATGTTCGGCGGGCTCACGCACGAGCCCGCCGTCCGGCTGGCGAAGCGCCTTGTCGACATCTCGCCCGAGGGGCTGGAGCACGTCTTCCTCGCCGACTCCGGCTCGGTCTCGGTCGAGGTGGCCGTCAAGATGTGCCTGCAGTACTGGCGCTCGCTCGGCCGCCCGGGCAAACAGCGCCTGCTGACCTGGCGGGGCGGATACCACGGGGACACCTGGCAGCCGATGTCGGTGTGCGACCCGGAGGGCGGCATGCACGACCTGTGGGCCGGGGTGCTCCCCCGCCAGGTGTTCGCGGATGCGCCGCCGGTCGCGTACGAGGAGTCGTACGCCGATCAGTTGCGCGAACTGATCGGGCGGCACGCGGACGAGCTGGCCGCGGTGATCGTGGAGCCGGTGGTGCAGGGCGCGGGCGGGATGCGGTTTCACTCCCCCGCGTATCTGCGGGTACTGCGGGAGGCGTGCGACGCGCACGACGTGCTGCTCGTGTTCGACGAGATCGCGACCGGCTTCGGCCGGACGGGCGCGCTGTTCGCGGCGGAGCACGCGGGCGTGACGCCGGACGTGATGTGTGTGGGCAAGGCGCTGACCGGCGGCTATATGACGATGGCGGCGACGTTGTGCACGGCGCGGGTGGCCGACGGGATCTCGCGGGGCGAGGTTCCGGTGCTCGCGCACGGGCCCACGTTCATGGGCAATCCGCTGGCGGCGGCCGTGGCCTGCGCCTCCATCGACCTGCTGCTCGGGCAGGACTGGCAGACCGAGGTCAAGAGGATCGAGGCGGGCCTGCGGGAAGGACTGGCGGAGGCCTCCTCGTTGCCGGGCGTCCGGGATGTACGCGTCCTGGGGGCGATCGGCGTCGTCCAGCTCGACCGTGCCCTCGACGAAGCGGCCATGAAGGCGGCGACCGCGGCAGCCGTGCGCGAGGGCGTGTGGCTGCGGCCCTTCCGCGACCTCGTCTACACGATGCCGCCGTACGTCACGGGCGACGCGGACGTGGCACGGATCGCGCGCGCGGTGTGCGCGGCGGCGCGGGAGGGATGACATGGCGGTCCTGGTGATCACGGGGACGGGCACGGAGGTCGGCAAGACGGTCACGACGGCCGCCGTCGCGGCCGCGACCCTCGCCGCCGGGCGATCCGTGGCCGTGCTCAAGCCCGCGCAGACGGGGGTACGTCCCCACGAGCGCGGGGACGCCGACGAGGTGGCCCGGCTCGCGGGCGCCGTGACCACGCTCGAACTTGCCCGCTATCCCGAGCCGTTGGCGCCCGCGACGGCAGCGCGGCGGGCCTCGCTCGCACCGGTGCGGCCGCACGAGGTGGCGGAGGCGGCGGCCAAGCTGGCCACCGAGCACGACCTCGTGCTGATCGAGGGGGCGGGCGGTCTGCTCGTCCGTTTCGACGACGAGGGCGGCACACTGGCGGACGCGGCCCGGCTGCTCGAAGCGCCGGTACTGGTCGTCGCGTCGGCGGGCCTCGGCACCCTGAACGCGACCGAGTTGACGGCCGGTGAACTCCGCCGTCGTGGGCTGGACTTCACGGGCGTGGTCATCGGGAGCTGGCCCAACGACGCCGACCTGGCCTCCCGTTGCAACCTCGCAGACCTGCCGGTGGTGGCCGGCGCCCCCCTGCTCGGTGCGATACCGGCAGGCGCGGGCTCGTACCCGCCCGCCG
The DNA here is from genome assembly GCF_054462255.1 of Streptomyces sp. SD15. NCBI lineage: Bacteria > Bacillati > Actinomycetota > Actinomycetes > Kitasatosporales > Streptomycetaceae > Streptomyces > Streptomyces sp. SD15. The sequence continues at coordinate 146,980 of NZ_JBTLMO010000018.1, forward strand.
ACTTCCGTGCGGGCGCTTCGAGTTGGCTGGCGGTCCGGCTGGGCGGCACCTGGGACGCGCGCCACTTCACTGCGGCCGGTGCCCCGTAACGGGGCGCGGGGAACTGCGCGGCCCAGCCCCCGCCGGCCCGTAGCCGACGAACCGGAGCCCGCCCCCTCATCCTTCTCCCAGCAGCCGCACCAACTCGATCCGCGAGCGGATGCCCAACCGGGCGAACACACCGCGCAGATGGTGGTCGATCGTGCGTGGGCTGAGCAGCAGCTGGGCGGCTATCTCGCGGTTGGTGGCTCCCTCGGCGGCCATGCGGGCGACCATCAGTTGCTGTGCGGTGAGACGGGCGGTGAGGTCGGCGGCGGCGCCCGCGGGTGAAGCGGGTTCACCGAGGGCGCGGAGTTCGGCGCGGGCCTGGGCGGCGCAGTGCGGGGAGCCGAAGTGTTCGAAGGCTTCGAGGGCGCTGCGCAGGCGGTCACGGGCCTCCGTACGGTGCCGCAGCCGGCGCAGCGCGCCGCCGAACAGCAGCTCCGTGCGGGCCCTTTCGAAGTCGCGGGTGCCGGAGGCGTGCAGGTCGAGGGCGGTGCGGTAGTGCTCGACGGCGTCCGCGCCGGAGGCGAGCAGGGCCCGGCAGCGGGCGCTGAGGGCCAGGTCGTCGGGGCTGCGGACGGTGCGGGCCCAGTGGTCGTAGTCGGCGTGGGCGGCGCGGGCGACCCGGGTGTCGCCGGTGCGGACGGCGGCCTCCACGTAGTGCGGTGTGGCGATGTGACGGATGGCCCGGTGCCCGTGCCCGGGGCCGAACCCCGCGAGGGCGCGCAGCCGGGCGGCGGACGCCGCGAAGCGGCCGGTGCTCAGGTCGAGGAAGGCGAGCGCGAACAGGGCCAGCGCGGCAGGGAGACCGAGCCCCCGTGCGAGGGCGTAGGAGCGGGCGGCCTCGGCGCGCTCGCGGCAGACCTCCTCGTCGCCGGTGACCGCGGCGAACATCGCGAGGGCGGCCTGCAGATGGCAGGCTCCGTTGTCCTGGCCGGTGGCGTACGCCTGGCGCAGTGCGTCCAGGGTGGCGGCCTCGGCGGCCCGTGGGCGCCCGGTCCAGAAGTCCGCGTACGCCCGGAACTCCATGGCTTGCGGCACGGTGACCGCGTCTCCTCTGGCCTGGGCCGAGGCGGCGGCACGGACGGCCGCGGTGGCTGCCGCGGTGTGGTCGCCGAGCATCAGTGCCGCGATGGCCGAGTGGATCAGCTGGGTGGGGTCGCCCCCGGGACCGCACCGGCCCGCGGCTGCCTTCAGCACGTCCCGTGCGTCGTCGTAGCGGCCCTCGAACGCCGCGGCCAGCCCGCCCAGCGTGCCGGGCGGCACGATCCCGAGCCGGTCGGCGACAGCAGCCGCCTCCCGACATCGGCGCAGGTCGCCGGTGTAGATGGCGGCCTCGGTGGCTCGGGCGAGCAGGTGAACGGCGGCGTCGCGGTCGTGCGTCGCGTCAAATGCCCCGGACAGGCCGGATTCCCCGGACAGGCGAGAATCCCCGGACCCGCCAGAATCCCCGGACGGGCCAGGATCCCCGGACCCGCCAAGACTCCCGACCCCGCCGAAACTCCCCGACCCGCCCGAACTCCCGGATTCGCCAAAACTCCGGAACACGCCAGAACTTCCGGGCGCATCAGGACTCCCAGGCACCTCAGGAATCCCGGACACCCCCGAGTTCACGGGCCTGGCCAGTCCCCCGTACGCCATGGGCTTCCCAAGACCCGCAGGGCTGCCGTACGCCGCACACCCGTCTGACACCGCACGACCGCCGGACTCCGGACGACCGCCGGACTCCGGACGACCACCGGGCACCACAGACCCGTCGCACTCCACACGCCCGCCAGACACCACACCCCCGCCGCACTCCACACGACCGTCAGACACCACATGCCCACCGGGCACCACACACCCGTCAGACACCGCGCGCCCGCCGGACATCGCTGCGTCCGGACGCCCACCCGCGCTATTGCCCGCTCCCCCACCCGTGTACCGCACCGCACCCGTCAGCAGCGCGTCGAACGCGTCCGTCGCGTTCCCCGCCCTCAGCGCGAGCAGTCCGCTCAGGGCGTGGTCGTCGCAGGTCGCGACGAGGCGGCGGGCGCGGTCGACGTCACCGGACCGCCAGGCGTCGGCGGCGGCACGGCCGAGCAGCCTGGTGCGCTCGCTCGGCTCGGACGAGAGCGCGGCGGCGCGTTCGACGAGGGCGCAGGCGACGGCGTGTTCGGCGGCGCCGCGCGCCCGGTGCGCGGCCGTGCGGAGTTCCGCGGCGAGCCGCCGGCTGGGGCCGAGCGCGGCCGCGCCCCGGTGCCAGGAGCGCCGGGATGCCTCACCCTCCGCGCGCAGGACCCGGGCGAGCAGTTGATGGACGGCGCGCCGGTCCGCCGCGGACGCGGTCTCGTACGCCGCGATCCGGGTCCAGGGGTCGCGGAAGACGATGCCGCCGGCCGTGGCGTGGGCGAGTCCGGCCGCCTCCGCGGCCTCGATGTGCCGGGTGTCGAGCCGGGCCGCGGCGACGGCGCGCAGGAAGGCGTGGGTGGCGACCGGGTGCTGGTCGGCCGCCGCGAGGAGCAGCAGGAGGCGGGTGCTGTCCGGCAGTGCGCGCACTTCCTGACGGCGTGTCCGCTCCGTCCGCAGGGGTACGGGAGGGTGCGCAGGCAGCGGGTCCAGACCGGCTCGTTGGCGTTCGGTCAGTATCGAGGCGAGTTCCGCGGCCGCGCGCGGATCATCGTGCGCGGCATGGAGTACGCGTACGCGGACGCCTTCGGGAAGTGGGGGGTCGAGGCGCTGCCACGCGTGCCTGAGCTGCGGTGGCGAAGGGGGCGGGAGAGGCGGGGGGTTCACCGAGGTCACCACACGAATGACGTTACTGGCGAGTTAATTGACTAGTAAAGACCGGCGAGTTCGCCGATGCGCCGCGCGTAGACCCCACCTGACACTCCAGGCATCCGCACTCGTACCTGGAGGCACCATGCAACGCCGCATGCGGCGCATCGCCACGTTCTTCTCCGCCGTGGCAGCAGCACTCCTTGTCTCGCTCTCCCTCTCCGCGACCCCGGCCCAGGCCGCCACCCACAACCCCGTGATCTTCGTGCACGGCCTCAGCAGTTCGGCGAGCAGCTGGGACGACTGGATCGCCGACTTCAAGGCCGACGGCTACAGCAGCTCGGAGCTGTACGCGTGGTCGTACGACTGGTCGCAGTCGAACGTGACCACCGCGCAGCAGCTGTCCACCCAGGTGCAGAACGTCCTCGCGCAGACCGGCGCGGCGAAGGTGGACCTGGTCGTCCACTCGATGGGCGCACTGAACGCGCGTTACTACCTCAAGAACCTCGGCGGGACCTCGTACGTCGACGACCTGGTCTCCACCGCCGGAGTGAACCACGGGACGACCGTGGCCGGTTGGTGCAGGTGGCTCTATACGTCGTGCTCCGAGATGTACACCGGCAGTTCCTTCCTGACCTCGCTGAACTCCGGTGACGAGACACCGGGCAGTGTCGCGTACGCCAGTTACTGGTCGAACTGCGACGACCTGCTCACTCCGGACACCAGCGCGATTCTGAGCGGCGCCACCAATGTGGAGGTCGGCTGCATCTCGCACACCGACATGAACAACGACTACGGCGTCTACGAACAGGTGCGCGACTTCATTGCCTGACGCGCGACGAGTGTGACGGACGTCCAGGGGGGACAATCACGGTAAGGCCCGTCCTCCCGGGAGGTCCGTCATGCCGTTCAGGTCAGCCGGCTCCGGCGCCAGGTCCGCCGGCTCCGGCAAGGTGTCGCCGGACCTCGTGCATCATCCGCTGTTCGCCCGGTACTACGCCCGGCTCAGCGTGACCGCCGAGACCCGGTTGGGTGTGGGTGGCGTACGGGACCGGTTGCTGGCCGGACTCTCCGGCCGGGTCATCGAGATCGGCGCGGGCAACGGTCTGAACTTCGCGCACTATCCGGGCACCGTCTCGGAGGTGGTCGCGATCGAACCCGAGCGTCTGCTGCGGCAGTTGGCCTTGGAAGCGGCGCTGCGCTCGGAGGTGCCGGTCGACGTGGCGCCGGGTGTGGCGGAGGCGCTGCCGGTCAAGAGCGAGGCGTTCGACGCGGCGGTGGTCTCGCTGGTGCTGTGCAGCGTGCGGGACGTGCCGCGCGCGCTCGCTGAACTGCGACGCGTACTGCGGCCCGGTGGCACCGTGCGGTTCTTCGAGCACGGCAAGGGCGGCGGGCGCGTGATGGGGTACACCCAGCGCGGCCTGGACCGCACGGTGTGGCCGCGGCTGACCGGCGGCTGCCATCTGGCGCGCGACCCGATCGCCGCGCTGCGCGACGCCGGGTTCGAACTCGGCCCGTACCAGCGGCTGCTGATGCCCGAGAAGGGACCGCGGCTGCCCACCTCGTACTGCGTGCTGGGATCCGCGCGCCGCCCCGAAGTCGACGACACGCCGTAGGGCTCGCAGCCCCACAGCCTCACAGGCTCCACTGGCGCAGTTCCTGCGCGATGTCCTCGACGGTCGCCACGCCACCCTTCACCAGGCGGGCGAGGTCGCGCACCTGCTCGGGGGAGGTGACGACCTTCAGGCCGCTGGCGACGAGATAGGCGTACGCGACGGCCGAGGCGAACATCGCGTTGGAGCGTTCGAGCGCCGGGACGTGCAGCAGGAGCTGGAGCAGTGCGGCGGCGCGGGCGTGCGGGCTGTCGTAGACGGGAACGCCGAATATCTCCGCCTCGTGCCGGCTGACGGCGGCGACGAGGGCTCCCCAGTCGGTGACCTGGGGGTCTCCGGGCGTCTTCTGTTCGGCGATCATGAGAAGCCAGGCAAGGTCGACTCTGAGACTGCTCAAGGGATCAACGACGACCTTCTCGCGAGCCTTCTCGGTCCGCGCCGAATTCCTCGGCGAACACGCTTTCGTACTGCTTCATAAAGTCGGCGGCGGCGTCGACGAAGGTGTGTCCCACTTCCCCGGTGTCCTGTCTGACCAGCTCCTCGATGTAGCGATTCACGCTCATCCCGCGCTCCAGGGCCCGCTCCCGGGCGGCCCGGGCGGTGCCCTCGTCCACCCGCACGTTCAGCTGAGTCTTCGCCATACCTCGAAGCTAGCGCCGATGCGCTAGCACCCGCAAGGGCGCCCACGGCGGGACGCGGTACTTCGGGGGGATACCGGCTGTGGGTGGGGTCACATTAGGCTCAGCCGGGACAAGGGAGTCGGCACGTCCATCACCTAGGAGGCGGCGTTGTCCACACCAGCTGCGGAGCACACCGTCGGCCGGAGTGACGCCGATGGGGTCGCCGCCCGCGCCCGCGGGCTCACGAAGGCGTACGGATCGGGCGAGACGGCCGTCCTCGCCCTCGACTCGGTCGACGTGGACATCGCGCGTGGTCGCTTCACCGCGGTCATGGGCCCTTCGGGCTCCGGGAAGTCGACGTTGATGCACTGTCTGGCAGGACTCGACACCGTGTCGGCCGGCCAGGTCTGGCTGGGCGACACCGAGATCACCGGGCTGAGGGAGCGTGAGCTGACGCGGCTGCGCCGGGACCGGATCGGCTTCATGTTCCAGTCGTTCAATCTGATCCCGACGCTGAACGCGGCCGAGAACATCACGCTGCCCATGGACATCGCGGGGCAGAAACCCGACCAGAAGTGGCTGGACCAGGTCATCGACACGCTCGGGCTGCGCGATCGTCTCAAGCACCGGCCGGCGCAGCTGTCCGGCGGGCAGCAGCAGCGCGTCGCCTGCGCGCGGGCGCTCGCCTCGCGCCCCGAGCTGATCTTCGCGGACGAGCCGACCGGAAACCTCGACTCCCGCTCGGGGCTCGAAGTCCTCGGCTTCCTGCGCGAGGCGGTCGACGAACTGGGCCAGACCGTCGTCATGGTCACCCACGATCCAGGCGCGGCCGCCCACTCCGACCTGGTGATCTTCCTCGGGGACGGGCGGATAGTGGACGAGATGGAGCGGCCGACGGCGGAGGCGGTGCTGGAGCGCATGCGCCTCTTCTCCGGGGGTCGCCCCCCGGCCCCCGGGTCCGACGGTGGCTCGGACGGCTCCGGCCCCTCCGCCGACGTCGCCCCGGACGACGTAACCCCCGACGACGTAACCCTCGACAAGGACTGAGGCAGCCGTGCTCAAGGCGACTCTGCGGAGCTTCCTCGCACACAAAGGGCGGCTGCTGCTCTCGGCGCTGGCCGTCGTGCTGTCCGTGGCGTTCGTCGCGGGCAGCCTGATCTTCTCGGACACGGTCACCCGCACCTTCGACCGGCTCTTCGCCTCCACTTCGGCCGATGTGACCGTGGCGCCCAGGAACGATCTCACCTCGCAGCTTCCGACCGGCGCCACCGAGACGCTGCCCGCCTCGCTCGCGGACCGGCTGGCGAAGGTCGACGGCGTCGCGGCCACCCATGTGGACGCGGGCGTCGAGAACCTCACGATCGTCGACCGCGACAACGAGTCGGTCGGGCCGACCACGGGCGCCCCGACCATCGCCACCAACTGGGAGGTCACCGAGCGCAGTCCGGTGAAGCTGACCTCCGGCCACGCGCCGACCGGCGCAGACGAGGCGCTCCTCGACGCGGACACCGCCGAGCGCAAGCACGTGGCGATCGGCGACACCCTGACGGTGCAGGCGCAGCCGGGCACGTTCAAGGTGCGGATCGTCGGCATCGCCACCTTCACCACCACCAACCCCGGTGCGGCGCTGCTGTTCCTCGACACCCCGACCGCCCAGACGAAACTGCTCGGCAGCGCCGACGCCGCCACGAGCATCTCGCTGGACGCGGCGCCGGGGGTGAGCGACGCCGAACTCAAGCAGCGCGTCGCCGCCGAACTCGGCGCCAAGACCTATGACTTGAAGACGGCCGACGAACAGGCCGAGGACGCCGCCGCCCAACTCGGCGGATTCCTCGACGTGATCAAGTACGTGATGCTCGGCTTCGCCGGAATCGCCGTGCTTGTGGGCGTCTTCCTGATCGTCAACACCTTCTCGATGCTCATCGCCCAACGCACCCGCGAGCTGGGGCTGTTGCGTGCGCTGGGCGCCGACCGGCGGCAGGTGCGCCGGTCCGTGCTCACCGAGGCGCTGCTGCTCGGCCTGGTCGGCTCGACGCTCGGGCTCGCCGCGGGGATCGGGCTCGCCCTCGGGCTGATCCAGCTCATGACCGCGTTCGGGATGAACCTCAAGTCCACCGAGATGGTGATCGGTTGGGCGACCCCCGTCTCGTCCTACGTCGTCGGGGTCGGCGTCACCTTCGTGGCGGCGTATCTCCCCGCCAGGCGCGCGTCCGGCGTCTCCCCGATGGCGGCCCTCGCGGACGCCGAAATCGCCGGTGTGGGACGGCCGTTGCGGATGCGTGCCGTGGTCGGTTCGGTCGTGGCCCTGGCCGGTGCCGCCGCCCTCGCCGGGTGCGTCACGTCGTCGAAGACCTCGACGGCCGCCTCACTGCTGGGACTCGGTGTCGTCCTGACCCTCATCGCTACGGTGATCGCGGGTCCGCTTCTGGTACGGCCGGTGATCCGGGTCCTGGGTGGAGCCTTCCCCGCGCTGTTCGGCCCGGTCGGCCGGATGAGCCAGCGCAACGCGCTGCGCAATCCGCGGCGCACGGGCGCCACGGCGGCAGCCCTGATGGTGGGCCTCGCCCTGGTCGGCGGAATGTCCGTGGCGAGTGCGTCCATGAGCAAGTCCTTCGACCGCCAGATCGACAAAACGCTGGGCGCCGACTTCGTGATCCAGAACAGCAACTTCGTGCCGTTCTCCCAGGAGGTCACGGACGCGGTGCGCGGCACGAAGGGCGCCGGGCTCGTGGTCCGCCAGCGGTTCACGCCGGTCGCGGTGCGGCTGCCGGACGGCAAGCGGATCGAGACGACCGCCGCGGGCTACGAGTCGCAGCTCGACGACGTCGCCCACATCACGTACGCCCAGGGGGACACGGCGGCGGCGCTCGGCGACGGGCACATCGCCATGGACGGGGAATTCGCGCGGGAGCACGGCGTACGCGTCGGCAGCACGATTCCCGTCGAGTTCCCCGCCGACCGGCGGACCGAGCTGACGGTGGCCGCGCTCACCGACCAGGACGCCGCCGAGGGCTTCGGGACACAGGGCGGGCTGTTCTTCGGCTTCCGGACGATCGAGAAGTACGTGCCCGGCGGGCAGGACTCCGGCCTGTACGTGAACGCGGCCCCGGGCACGAGCGCCGACGAGTTGCGCTCGCGGCTCGAGCGGACTCTCGATCCGTATCCACAGGTGCAGGTCCGCGACCTGGCCGACTACAAGAAACTGATTCACGATCAGATCGCGGTGCTGCTCTACCTCGTGTACGCGCTGCTCGGACTCGCGATCGTCATCGCGGTGCTCGGCGTGGTCAACACCCTCGCGCTGTCCGTCGTCGAGCGCACGCGCGAGATCGGGCTGTTGCGCGCCATCGGCCTCGCCCGGCGCCAGCTGCGCCGGATGATCCGGCTGGAGTCGGTGGTGATCGCCGTGTTCGGCGCGGTCCTCGGCCTCGCGCTCGGGCTGATCTGGGGCGTCTGCATACAGCAGGTGCTCGCGCTCCAGGGCATGGACGCACTCGCCATCCCCTGGGGCACGATCGTCGGGGTCGTGGTGGGGTCGGCGGTCGTGGGCATCGTGGCGGCGCTGCTACCGGCGTTGCGTGCATCCCGCATGAATGTCCTGGCAGCGATCGCCCACGAGTGATGTACTCGCATCAAGTCGTCTTGATGTAAGGAGAGTTAATGCCGCGCCCGTTCCGTTTCGGGGTCAACCTGCTCACCCCCGCGCCCGCCGACGAGTGGCGCGCGAAGTGCCGCCGGGCCGAGGAGCTCGGCTACGACGTGATCCTGGTCCCCGATCACCTGGGCATGCCCGCCCCCTTCCCCGCGCTGGTGGCAGCGGCCGAGGTCACCGAGCGGCCCCGCCTCGGCACCTTCGTCCTCAACGCGGGGTTCTGGAATCCCACCTTGCTGGCCCGCGAGGTGGCCACCACGGACGCGCTGACGGGTGGCCGCCTCGAACTCGGCCTCGGCACCGGTTACGTACGGGCGGAGCACGAGACGGCGGGCCTCCCTTGGGGTTCGCCGGGTGAGCGCGTCACCCATCTCCTGCGTACGGTCGAGGAGTTGGACCGGATCCTCGGCTCGGACGAGCTCCCCCAGTCTCGGCTTCTCCCCCACTCTCGGCTTCGCTCGAGCGGGGGGACCCCCATGCCGCCGGCCGCCCAGCAGCCTCGCGTGCCGCTGCTGATCGGCGCGGGCGGCGACCGGATGCTGCGGATCACCGCCGAGCACGCGGACATCGCCGCGTTCACCGGCGCGCGCACCAAGCCGGACGGCATGGTGGAGCCGATCACGGCCGCGGAACTCGACGAACGCGTCGCCCTGTACCGGGAGTTCGCCGCCGGGCGCAAGGAGCCCGCCGAGCTCAACCTGCTGATCCAGATCGTCACCGTGACCGACGACCGCGGGGCCGCGATTCAGCCGTGGCTGTCCCGCATCCCCCACCTGGCGGAACAACAGGTCCTCGAGCTGCCGATCGTCCTGGTGGGAACCCTGGAGCAGATCATCGAGCAGGTGCGGGCGCAGCGGGAGCGGTACGGAATCTCGTATCTGACGGTTCTGGAGCCGAACATGGAGGCGTTCGCTCCCGTGGTGGAGGCGCTGCGCGGCCAGTGACCGTCCACATGACCGACCTGCACATACGGGCCACGACGCCCGACGACCGCAGCTGCGTGGAGCGGCTGGTCGAGCGTGACGCCGAGGCTCTGATCCTGGCCGAGCAGGACGGCGAGCTGGACGAAGCAGGACGAGATCCTCGGCGCCGGCAATGATCCCTTCGGTGTTGCCGCGACCGGCTTGACCTGGCTGCCCAAAGAAAAACACTTAAAGGGGGCCCGGCTGTGCCGGGCCCCCTTCTTCTGATGGCGGGACAGGATGTGAACCTTCGACCTCAGGAGCGGAGTGCCCGCATCACGCCGGGTCGAGCGCCCCCGGCTGCCGCGGTCCTGCCGCCTGGCCGGCGATGCGTGGATCGATGGGGCGGCCGACGAAGACCGGGGCGTCCGACTGGTAGAAGATGTCGATGTCGGCCTCCTCGCCGCCGACGATCAGCGTGTCCCAGGCTCCGCTCTCTTGCAGGGCCCGCAGGGTCGACGGAGCGAGGGTGGACAGGTGGCTGCGCAGTTCCTCGTCGCTGGGCATTCCGGGGAGGCGGGGGGCGAGGCGCTCGCGGATCGCGCGCATCCGGTCCAACAAGCGGTCCAGATCGGACCGCTCGGCGTCGGGTTCGGCGACGACCCGGTCCCCCTCCATGCTGTCGGCGATGATGTCCTTGATGGCGCGGGTCACGCCTCGTTCGTCGGTGGTGACCATGGCGTTCCAGGCCCGGCTCTTGTGCCGGTACTGGAGCATGGACATCGCCGCCTCGTGCCGGATGAAGTCGGCGTCGCGCAGCGGACGGCCCTGCCAGACCCGGCTGAGGGAGCGGGAGAGGGAAACAGCCGAGGCGAGGCCACTGTTGAGGCCGCGCCCGGGCCAGAAGTGGATGGCGTTGGCCGCGTCGCCCAGCAGGAAGCCGTAGGTTCCGGGGCTCGTGGCGGTAGGGCGGCTGAGCTGGGCCGTGAACCGGGGGCGCTGCACCATGTCCAGCCGGAACGAGGTGATGGCGCTGAGATCGTCCTCGGGGACGCCGAACAACCTCAGGCCCTCCTGGATCTGCTTCCACAGCGGCGAGCTGCGCAGCAGGGCGGGCAGGAAGAGGGTCCCATGGGTCGGGCAGACGAACTCGTTGTCCTCGTGGCGGCTCATCAGGCAGGGCCGAGCCGCCACGCACTCCTCGAAGACCTGCCGGACCGGGTCGATGCCGATCACATTGCCGGCCTCCTCGCGGGTCAGCCTCATGTTGAGGAACCCCTCGCCACGCAGCGAGTTGAGCAGGAACCGGTTCTGCGCCACGGTCAGCAGGACGCTCATGGGGTCCGAGAGCTGGGACTTGACCCGCAGTCCCAGCACCAGGTCCTGAAGGTGCTCCCCGTCGAGGGAGTAGATCGAGGAGTCGGCCGCGCCGAAACGGTCCGCGAAGTGCTCTCGGGTGCGCGACCGGCCGCCCTCGCTGATCACCAGGACGTGTTCCTGGGAGAGCCGGTGCTGCTGCTCCGACGGATCGAATCGCTTCGGCACCAGGCGGATCGCGGACTTGGCGTTGGCCAGTTCCAGCAGCTTGTCCTCGATGTAGGCGATCCGGATGTTGCGGGGCGGGCGTCCGTCCACGGAGTCCGGTCCCAGGGGCCACATCTCGGAGAATCCGCCCGCGTCGAACAGCGCCGACTGCATCTCCTCGGTGAGCGCGAGGTACTGACGGCTCTGGACGGTGACGACCTGCTGGCGGCGGACGTTGCCCTGGGTCTCGTCCTTCCAGACCACGGTGGAGCCGTTTCTGATCCACCGGCCGTCGTAGACGGTGATGGACACCTTCCCCGGCAGGGCGTTCTCCAGCAGCAGGGCAAAGGCGAGGCCGACCGGGCCTCCTCCGGTCACCGTGACCCGCAGCTCGCCCGGGTTCGCCGAGGCATTGGCGCGGGGCAGGTCGAGCTGGGAGAGGTCCATGACCGTCTCCAAGGCCTCCTGCGTCTCGAACAGGAAGGTCTCGTCGCCGATGCGTATGGAGTCGCCCGGCACGAGCACGTGACGGGTCACGCGCTGGTCGTTTACGAAAGTTCCGTTCTTGCTGCGGTCGTAGAGGACGAACGCGCCGTCCTCCGCCACGATCTCGGTGTGCAGGCGGGAGGCGCTGACGCTGACGATGATCACGTCGTTGTCGCTCTTGCGTCCGAATCGCAGCGGAGCGCTGCCCAGAACCGCACTCTGACCGGCGAAGGGACCCGTGCGTCCCACGATGACCGAGGCCACAGAAACTCCTTGCGAAAGTCTCGGATGCGGGCAGAGGATCCGCACCCTGCGGTTGATCCGCTACGAGGGTGAGAGTCGTACGTCACTCCCGCAGAACTCCGGTCCAGCGGGGCTCACTTGACCGGTCATGTCCGAGTCGGACCGGCAGCGATCCAACTCGTACTGGTTGAAGTATGGCCGATGCGCGGGGATGACTCGGCTGCGCGGCGCCGACCTTGACGCCCGGTTGACTAGCCGCCCGTCGTCGAGGCGCATGTCACCGAGAACGGCACCGAGTTGGACACCGCCTCGAACGGTGAGCGGATCTCCACGGCCATCCGGCTGCGGAGTGTTCCGGTCTGCGCATACGTCGACAGCCGCACCGTCTCCTGATGGGTGCGGGGGCCGCCGTCCGGGAACGCCAGCGTCCGCCACTGCCGGTCGATCACGGTCCCGTTCGCCGAGACCCACCGGTACGAGAACTGGAAGGGCAGCTCGGACACTGTGAAGGTCGCGGTGAACCAGGGGGCCTGCGAGTCCGCCGGGGGGCAGTCTCCGACGTATGTGGTCGCGCCCCCGGTCACGCTGACCGAGACGGGCTGCCCGGCGGTGTGATCCGACCCGCTGTTCGCCGTACCGGAGGCGGCGGCCTGCGCCTGCCCCGTGGGCGAGCTGGTGCCCTTGCGGCCCTCACCGTCGCCGCCGCCGAGCGCATAGCCCAGGCCGCCTACGAGCAGCGCGAGCACGACCGCTCCCGCCGCGGTCAGGTACCCGATGCGCCGTCTCCGCCGCGTGGGGCCGTGACCGGTCGCTTCGGCGCCCTCGAGCTCGAGCGCCGCCGGTGAGGCGAGCACCGCGGAAACGGCGGTGGGTACGGGCCCTGATACCGGGCCTGCCCATACGGTGGGCGACTCGGCGATGCCCGAAGCCGAGGCGGCCTCCGGCGCGGGACGTGGCGGGGCGGGAGAAGCGGGGACGCCGGGGGCGGCGGGGCTGTCCGCGCTGGGCAGGGAGGCGGCGTCGACGGACGAGCGGGGCGCCGGGGCGGCCGTCTCGGCGGTGACCGCAGGTACGGCACCGGGAACCGGGGGCTGTGCCTGGGCGGTGGGGGCGCCGGGGTGTGCCGCGGCCGTGGGTATGTCGGCCGTGGCGGTGGGTGTGTCGGCCGTGGGTACGTCGACCGCGGCCGTGGATACGTCGGCCATGGCCGTCGTCCCCGCTTCCGGTGCGGCGGGGGCGGAGGCAGTGTTCGCCGGCGCCCCGGAAGCCGCAGGTTCCTTTGCTGTGGGCGCGTCGACTCTCGCCGCCATGTCCCTGGCGTCCGTGGCGTTTTCCGGGACAGGCGATGACGCCGAGACGGTCGGTGCCCCGACCGTGGCCGTAGGTGCGGTCTCCCCGAGCGGGGACTCGGCGGTGGGCAGCTCTTCGGTGTCCGCCGTGGGCAGCGGGGCGGACGGCATGGCCGTGTCGGCGCCTGAGGTGCCGTCAGCACCAGCCAGGCGCAGCTCCTGCTCGGCCTGTTCGGCCGACATCCGTTCGTTGGGGTCCTTGCGCATCAGGCCTTCGATGACGGACACGAGGGGTCCGGCCCGATGCGGCGGGGGCAACTCGTCGTCGACGATGGCGCGCAGAGTACTCAGCGGGGTGGTCCGACGGAAGGGCGAACGGCCCTGGACGGCCGTGTAGAGCAACGCTCCGAGGGACCACAGGTCCGACGCGGGGCCGGGGTTGCGGCCCAGTGCCCGCTCCGGCGCCACATACTCGGGAGAGCCGACGACCTCGCCGGTCATCGTCAGCGCGGAATCCCCCTCCACGGTGGCGATACCGAAGTCGGTGAGCACCACCCTGCCGTCGTCTGCGAGCAGGACGTTGGCGGGCTTCACGTCGCGGTGCAGAACGCCGGCGCCATGCGCCGCGCGCAGCGCGGCCAGCACCTCGGCACCTATGCGCGCGGCCTCCCGCGGCGTGAGGGCACCCTGGGAGCCGATCACGTCGGCCAGCGACCCGCCGCGGACGAACTCCATGACGATCCAGGGTCGGCCGTCGTCGGTGGCGACGTCGTGGACGGTCACCACACCGCGAGCACTGATGCGCGCCGCCGCCCAGGCCTCCCGCTCCAAGCGGGTGTACATCCGCTCGACCTGCGCTACGGCCAATCCGACGGGAGCGCGTACCTCCTTGACGGCGACCTCGCGGTGCAGTACCTCGTCGCGGGCGCGCCACACGGTGCCCATACCGCCCTCGCCGAGAACGGACAGCAAGCGGTAGCGACCGGCGACCAGCCGTTCGACACCCGCGTCCCGCGACGCCGTGTTCTGTTGTGGCATGAGGGCCGTACTCCTTGTCCTTTGCGAACGGCCGAGGAGTGGCGACGCCCCCGTCCGATCCGTGGCCTGCCGGGCCGGGGTCCCTTGGGTTCGGCCACGGCCGGAGGTCCCGCCGGACTTCACCTCCAGCTCCGGTGTGCGGCGCGGAAGGACCGGCGACGCACCACGTCGCTGACCGCGAAGGACACAGCCCCTGGACAGTATGGTCAAAGACCTGATGTTCGTGAAGTGCGGACCTGGGTAAGGGCTCGTCTTACCGCTCGCTGTGGGGGAGTTGTGACGTCGCGGTGGTCATACCGTCGACTTCTTTCGAGGCCCCTGGCAGGCTCGGATGCGGCGGTCGGTGCTGCGGGAGTGGGCCCGGGCAGCAGGCTCGTACGGGTCACAGCCCGGACGGGGTGCGGGTCACTCGCTGGCGGGTAGGCGCGGATGTTCCATGCGGGAGAGCCAGGTCGTGAGCAGTGTTTCGAGCGTCTCGGCCTCGGTGGGGGCCAGCAGGTCCAGCAAGTGGCGTTCGTTGCGCATGTGGTCGGTGAACGCACGGTCGATCAGCTCGCGCCCGGGCTCGGTGAGGGCGACGATCCGGCCACGTTGGTCGTCGTCGGAGCGGCGGCGGGTGACGAGTCCGGTCCGCTCCAGGCGGTCGATTCTCTTCGACATCGCGCCGGTGGTGACCATGGTGTGCGCGGCGAGCTCGCCAGGTGCCCGTTCGTAGGGCTGGCCGGCGCGGCGTAGTGCGCACAGGACGTCGAACTCCCCCTCGCTGAGACCGTAGCGACCGTATACGAGGCAGAGTTCCTCGGTGAGCTGGTCCGCCAGGCGGTGCAGCCGGCCGATCACTCCCTGCGGTGTGACGTCGAGGTCGGGCCGTTCGCGGCGCCAGTCGGCCTGAATGCGGGCTACGCGGTCCAATGGCTGCCGGTCTTCCATGGACACCATGATAGCTTCCCGGGAAGCTATATTGTCTTCCATGGAAGCTAATGCACGTTGGGTGGCACTGACCGCGGTCGCGCCGGTGGCATGGGGGGCCAACTATTTCGTCACGCGTGAGTTCCTCCCCGCAGGCAGCCCGCTGTACGGAGCTGCTCTGCGTGCGCTGCCGGCCGGCCTCATCCTGCTGGCCCTGTGCAGGCAGCGGCCGCGTGGCGCGTGGTGGTGGCGATCCGCGATGCTCGGCCTGCTCAACGTGAGCGTGTTCTTCGTCCTCGTCTACGTCGCTTCCCAGCTGCTGCCGACGAGCGTCGCCTCGACCGTCATGGCGGTGTCCCCACTGACGATGATGCTCATAGCCTGGCCGCTGGTGTCCGAGCGGCCCCGGACCGCCCACCTGGTCGGCGCCGCGATCGGGCTCGCCGGGGTGTGTCTCATGCTGCTCACGGGGGTGGAAAGGGTGAGCGTGCCGGGGGTCCTCGCCTCGGCCGCCGCCATGCTGGTGTCGTCCTTCGGCCACATCCTGGCCAAACGGTGGAGCGCCGACGCTGACGTGCTCGCCTCGACCGCCTGGCAGCTCACCGCCGGAAGCCTGTTCCTGCTCCCGGCCGCGGCAGTCGTGGAGGGTCCGCCCCCCGCGCTCTCCACGCCAGCCGTCCTCGCCTTCGGCTACGTGGCCCTGGTCGCCACCGCACTGGCCTTCGCCGCCTGGCTCACGGGGCTGCGGCACCTGCCTGCGGGGACAGTGGGTCTGATCGGACTGCTCAACCCCGTCACGGGCGTGCTGCTCGGCACAGCGGTCGCCGCCGAGGTGGTGACCGTTCAGCAACTGTGCGGACTGGTCCTGGTCCTGGCCGGAGTCGTCCTCGGCCGGCCCACGCGCGCGGGCCGACGCGTCAGCAGTCAGGCACCTGCCCCTCCTGTCTCTCTGTCTCTGACGGGAGTCCCGCGCGAGAGCCGTCTACTTGCAATCCCCGATGAGTGCGCGGGGGCTCCCGGCGGCCACGTCTGCTTCGTACGGTGGCCGTATGGGCAGGGACGGGGTGCCCCGGCTGCGGCTGATCGTGGTGGGGGACGACGACTTGGGGCCGCGATTGTGCCGTGGGTGCGGTGGTCCGCTGATGCCGTCGGTGAAGGCGACGGCGGTGTTCTGTTCGTCGGCCTGTCGTTCGCGACAGTGGCGCCGGCTGCGGCGGACGAGGGCGAGGAATGGGGCGGTCCAGGCCGCTCGGACCGCCGCCTGCCCCGAGTGCGGCGCGCGTTGGACGGTCGGGGTCCACCATCCCGTCCCCTGCCAACTGTCCTGGCCAACGCCATGATCACGACATCCCCCTGTCCACGGCCGCGCATGCCTGCCTGACCGTCCTGCGCGCCCGAGAGCTGGACGCCAAAGCAGACACGGCCGCGGGGGATGCGGGCGGAAGGGAAGCCCGAAGCCACCTCGTTGGGTTGAAGTCGGGCGGTTCAGCCTCTTCGGAGGCCGTATCGCCCGGAACGCCCGTACCCTTCGTGGTGTCTACGGCGTCACATAGCGGGCGCCGAACCACTGGAGGCAACACCTCGTGCTCATTGCTCAGCGTCCATCCCTGACCGAAGAGGTCGTCGACGAGTTCCGCTCCCGGTTCGTGATCGAGCCGCTGGAGCCGGGCTTCGGCTACACCCTTGGCAATTCCCTGCGTCGTACGCTCCTCTCCTCGATCCCGGGTGCGGCGGTCACGTCCATCCGCGTCGACGGCGTTCTGCACGAGTTCACCACCGTGCCGGGCGTCAAGGAGGACGTCACCGACCTGATCCTCAACATCAAG